>NZ_JBYTCR010000019.1:0-84727 GCF_058790455.1 Aeromicrobium sp. EU05-FHT14F07 | reverse complement strand
ACACTCAACGCCGACACACCTCACTCGGCGGACAACCCCCGATCAGCCGACTGCAACCAACGTGTTGACCGATTACACCTAGCCCCCGCCGTCCCCACGATTCGGAACCTCATCGCCCGTTCTCTCCCGAGAAAAGGGCGATGAGGTTCCGAATCGTGGGGACGTGTCGGGTCAGGGGGCGGAGGCGCCGATGGGGTTGGGGTAGGTGATCGCGCCGGCCGCCACCACGCTGCGGGCGGCTGCCGTGAGTGCGGACTCGACGGCCACGGCGTGTGCCGTCGCCTCGGTGCCGAGTGCGGCGTCGACGGCCCGGTCGGTGGCGTCCTCGAGGCGCTCGCGGGCGGCGCGCCCGGTGTCGGTGCCGGCGCCGTCGGCGTCGACCCACCCCCGTCGGCGCAGGTCCTCCAGCGCCTCGGCCCACTCCTCCTCGGTCCAGCCGCGGACCTCGCGCTGGCGCTCGGGCGCACGACCGAGCGCGACCTGGAGGGCGTTCGCGGCGGCCCCGCCGAGCCCGGCGGTCACCAGCACCGACACGTGCGCGTCGCCGCGCAGCTCGCGCAGCACGCTGGCGTGCCGCCAGAGCGCGCCGACCGCGTCGTCCGGGACGGGCAGCGATCGCTCGGCCGCTGCGAGCGGCTTGCCCGCGAGGTCCACCCCCTCGACGACGCCGGCGAGCCGCTGCGCCAGCGCCCCGACGTCGTGACCCTCCAGCGCGGGTGTGAGCGCGTCGCGGGCCAGCGCGAGGCGGGCGTCGAGCACGGCGCCGGCATCGGCCAGCCCCCACGCGTCGGGGACCGCCCGCTCCACGAGCCGCGGCGCGAAGCCGTGGAACGTCGCCACCACGACCGTCGCCGCCGGGGTGCCCAGCGCCGCGGACCGCGACGCGACGTAGCCCATCCACCACCCCTTCAGACCGACGGCCTCGTAGCGTTCGCGGGCGTCGGGGGCGAAGTAGACGACGGAGTGCAGCGCCTCGACGGAGCGCCAGAAGTCGGTGAGGGGGTGCATGGGCGTCAGTGTGCCGTCCCCGCCTCGGGGATGCGCGAGCGTGCGTGGCGCTGTTACCTTCTTCTGCCATGACGGGGGACGGGTACGACGTCGACACGGTCCGGGTCGGGCAGCTCGCCGACACGGTGTCCGGCATCGGCTCGACGGTGCACGGCGACGCCGCATCGGTGCGGGTCACGCCCGACGCGGGGCGCTCCAGCGACGAGGTCGCGTCGGCGTTCAACGACCTCGCGGCCGTCGTGGCGGGCCTGGCCGCGCAGGTCGGCGGCCTCGCCGACGCGGCGGAGGTTGCCGCGGGACGCTACGCCACCGCCGACGAGGCGGCGCAGGACCGATTCGCCCAGCAGCAGGCACGGCAGTCGCCCGCACCGGGAGGTCCGCGATGAGCCAGGTGCTCGACCTGAGGGTGCCCGGGTCGCCCACGGCACTGCGCTCGGCCGCGACCCAGCTCGGCACCGTCGTCACCACGCTGACGACCGCCCACGCCGACCTCGCGCCGGCGCAGAACGGCAGCGCCGACTTCTGGGGCGGCGGTGCGGGCGAGGACTTCCGCGACGCGACCCGGGACATCCGGGCCGACCTGGAGACCGCCAGGACCTCGCTCGAGGGCGCGGCGACAGCGCTCGAGACGTTCGCGGGCGAGCTCGACGCCGCCCAGGCGAAGATGCAGAGCGCCCGCGAGGTCGCCGTCGCAGCCGGACTGTCGGTGGGGGAGACCTCGATCACGGAGCCGACCCGGCCCTCGGACGACGCGGACGACGCGACCGTCGAGGCCTACAACACCAAGATCGAGGCCTGGAACACGGCCGTGGGCCACCACGACGACGGCCGCACGAAGGAGGAGGAAGCGCACACCGGGCTCTCCTCCGGGATGCGCACCGCCCTCGACGTGACCTGGATCGAGCGGGTCCTCATCGCCGTCGGCGTGCTGCCCGAGACGGGTGCCGACGGCATCCAGGTCACCGGGTGGGGCCTCGGCCTGGCCGGCACCGCCGGCGGTGTCACGGCCGCCTGGCAGATCAACTCGCGCTACGGACGCTTCGCGCCGCGCGGTGCGGGCGGACGGTGGGTGAGCCCCTCGTCGCTCAACCGGTGGCAGTGGGGCGTGCGGTCCATGTCGGGCAGCAACTGGGTGCCGAAGGCGAACCAGGCGGCCACCCACGCCCGGTGGTCGACGGCCAGCAAGTGGCTCGGCCGGGCCGGCGGTGTCGTCACCTTCGCGACGTCCGCGTACGGGCAGTGGACCGCCGACGCCGACGATCCCGCGCTGACCGACGCCGAGCGGGTCGGCCGCACGGCGTGGCGCGGCACCACCGCCGCGGCCGGGGCCTGGGGCGGCGCCTCGCTCGGGGCGGCGATCGGGACGGCGATCTTCCCCGGCGCGGGGACGGTGGTCGGCGGCCTCCTGGGCGGCGCCATCGGCGGGTTCCTCGGCTCCGAGCTGGGCGGGGCCACGGTGGACTGGGTCGGCGACCGTGTGGACGACGCCTGGGAGGGCGTCAAGGACGTCGGCGGCGCGATCGGCGACGGCGTGAAGAAGCTGAAGTTCTGGTGACCGGCCGATGACCCCCGTGCTGATCGTCCTGGCCGGCCTGCTCGTGCTCGCGCTCGGCGTGGTGAGCCGTCGCCCGTGGGGTCGCTGGTGGGACGGTGGTGGCGTCCTCGCCGAGCAGCTCGCCACGCTCATCGCCCCTCCGGTGGGCCTGGCCGTGACGTGCGCCGGCCTGGGCGTCTGGGTCGGCGAGCGGAGCGCCCTGACCCCGGTGCTCGGTGCGGTGACCATCGTCTCCGGGCTGGCCGCCCTGTGGGCGGTCCTGAGCCTGCCGGTGCCGGACCGCGTGCTGGTGGCGGGGTCGCAGATCCGCACCGACCGCCGCCGACGTCGGGAGCGTCGCCGTCGCCGGGACCGAGGGAAGGGGAGCGCGTGAACGACCTCCAGTGGCAGGACGTGACTGCCAGGCCCGTGCCCGGCGGGGGCGGGGGCGAGGCGTCGTTCGGGGTACCGGCGGACTGGTCGGTGCTCGATCCCGCACGGCTCGGCGCCCCCGCGGTGGTCGCGGCGGCGCTCGAGCCGGAGCGTGGCGGCTTCCGGGCGAGCGCCGTGCTGACGGCGACGGCGCAGGAGGACCTGACGTTCGCGGACTGGCAGAACCGCACGGACGAGGAGCTCCCCGCCCTGCTCGACGACTACCGGCTCGTCGACCTGCAGCACGTCGAGGTGGTGGGCCGGCCCGGCGGTCGCCGCCTCGCCCACCACGTGGCGCCCGGTGGGACGTGCGCGGTCCTCGAGCAGTGGAGCGCCGTGGTCGACGGGGTCGGCTGGTCGCTCACCTGGACCGTCGACGTCCTGCGCTACGACGCCGTGCACGACCTGGCGCGCGCGAGCCTGGACCGGCTCCGGATCGGAGCGACGCGATGAGGGCGACGGGGCGGGCGACGGTGCGGCTCACCGTGCCGGAGGTCGAGCGACTGCTCGACCCGGCGCAGGCCGCGGCCACCGCTCGCGTCGTGCTCGACCACGCGCCGGTGCTCGAGCCTGTGCTGGCCGCGCTCGCGGAGCCGGAGGTGGCGGTGCGCGTCGTCGTCGCGCGGCGCGACGTTCTCGTGGAGCACCGGCTGCACGCCACGCCCGACGTGGCGGCCGTCCTCGTGACCGGCCACGAGCCGCGGGGCGCCCAGGCGAGTGGCACGGTGGAGGGCGCGGTGGAGGAGGTCGAGCTGACCGGGCTGCACCCGGCCGCGGTGCCGGCCCTGCTGGCCGGGCTCGTCGACCTCGGCCCCCATCGTCGTGCGCACGAGGGCGCACCCGCGGACCTCGACGTCGTCCGCGACCTGTTCTCACCCGACGACCTCCTGCGCACCTCCGCCCTCCAGCTGGCCGACGCGGACTCTGCCTGGTCGGTGGAGGTGCTGGCGGTCGAGCAGGAGCCGCGGGTGCTGTCCGGGGTCGACGGCAGCGCCGGGCTGGCGCTGCTGCTCGACGGCGACGACGGCCGTCCGGCCTGGGTGCCGAGCACGTCGACCGAGGTGTTCCGCACGTTCACGACCCTCTACGCCTGAGCCGAGGCGAAGCACCCCGCCGGTGCGGTCAGCCGAGGGTGGTGCGGACGGTGCCGAGGTCGACGCCGAGCACGGCGAGGGTGTCGACCAGCATCGCGGCGGCGCGTTCGAGGTCGGACCACGGCACGAAGCGCCGCAGCAGCGGGCCCCCGACCGGCTCCCACTCGGCGTCGCCCGGTGCGTGCCAGCCGAGGGAGCGCAGCCGCGCCAGCGTCGTGTCGTCCATCGGGTGCTCGCCCCCGAGGCTGGCCGGACCGACCGCCTCGAGCAGCAGGTCGGCGCCGTCCTCGTCGCGGCGGGCCTGCACGAAGCGTCCGGGCGTGCCGCGACCGAGCAGTCGGCCCAGCCCGCGTCGCTCGGGAGACGGCTCCTCGAGCAGCACGAACGAGCCGGGCGTGAGGCCGGCGAGGGCGTCGCGCACGTGGTCCTGGAGCGGGTGGTCGGTCACGGGTCCTCCGGCAGGTCGGGCGGTGGTGTGAGGGGTGTCACCTGAGGTTGCCCGGCCGGTCCTCGCGATGATTAGGTAAGGCTTGCCTTCAAAGGGGCATCTCACCACATCTCGGGGAAGGAGCACGGTGGACAGCCACGTGTTCAGCCCGGCCAACGCCGAGCACTATGCCACGACCATGCGACGCGGGATCGACGTCCTCACCGACCACCTCGCGACGGTCGATCGGCCGTTCAGCGGACGTAGCGTCGCCGACGTCGCCCGGACCGTCGACGCCGTCGACCTCGACCAGCCGGTCGACGTCGAGAACGCGCTCGCCGAGCTGCGCGACGTCTACCTCGACGACGCCGTCTGGTTCCACGACGCCGGCTACGCGGCGCACCTCAACTGCCCCGTCGTCGTGCCGGCCCTGCTCGCCGAGCTGTTCGTCTCGGCGGTCAACTCCTCCCTCGACACCTGGGACCAGAGCGCCGGCGGCACGCTTATCGAGCGCCGCCTGGTCGACTGGACCACCGGCCGCATCGGCTTCGCCGACGGCGCCGACGGCGTGTTCACCTCCGGCGGGACGCAGTCGAACCTGCAGGCGCTGCTCATGGCACGCGGCGAGACCTTCCTGCGCGGGCACGTCGACCCCGGCCTCGCCTACAACGAGAGCCTGTCGAGGTTCCGCGTCTTCTGCTCGCGCGACGCGCACTTCAGCGTCCAGAAGTCGGCCACCATCCTCGGCCTCGACGCCGACGCGGTCGTGCCCGTCGACGTCGACGCGCGGCACCGGATGGACCCCGTCGCCCTCGAGCGGGCGCTGCACGACTGCCTCGCGCACGGGCTCGTCCCGATGGCCGTCGTCGCGACCGCCGGCACCACCGACCTCGGCGCCATCGACCCGCTGGGCGCGGTCGCCGACCTCTGCGCCGAGCACGGCGTGTGGATGCACGTCGACGCGGCGTACGGCGGCGGCCTGCTCGCCTCCCGGCGCCGTCGGCACCGGCTGGACGGCATCGAGCGCGCCGACTCCGTCACCGTCGACTTCCACAAGACCTTCTTCCAGCCGGTCAGCGCCAGCGCGGTGCTCGTGCGCGACGCCGGGGCGCTGCGGCACGTGACCTACCACGCCGAGTACCTGAACCCGCGCACGGCGAACCTGCCGAACCAGGTCGACAAGAGCATGCAGACCACGCGCCGCTTCGACGCGCTCAAGCTCTGGATGACGCTGCGCACGATGGGCGCCGACGCCGTGGGCGACGGCTTCGACACCGTCATCGACCTCGCCCACGCGGCGGCCGACTGGGTCCGCGAGCAGGACGACCTCCTGCTGCGCGCCGAGCCCGAGCTCAGCACCGTGGTGCTGCGCTACCAGCCCGACGGCGTCGACGACGACCACGCCGACGAGCTCAACCCCCGCATCCGCCAGGCGCTCTGGCGCGACGGCCGGTCCGTCGTGGCGGGCACCAAGGTCGAGGGCCGGTCGTGGCTCAAGCTCACCCTCCTCAACCCCGCGACCACGATCGACGACGTCGTGCGGGTCCTGGAACGGGTGCGTGCCGCGGGCGACGACCTGCTCGAGCACGACCGTCAGGGGGTCGCGTCATGAGCGAGGCAGTGCCTGATCGCCGCCCGCAGCCCGGCACCCCCGCCGGGCCTGATCGCCGCCCGCAGCCCGGCACCCCCGCCGGGGAGAACGACGTGCTCGACTTCGTCGCGGTCGGTGCCGGCCCCTTCAACCTCGGCCTGGCCGCCCTCGCCGAGCCCGCGGGCCTGCGGGGCGTCGTGCTCGAGTCGCGCGAGGAGACCACCTGGCACGGCGGCATGATGCTGCCCGAGGCGACCCTCCAGGTGCCCTTCATGGCCGACCTCGTGACGATGGCCGACCCGACGTCGCGCTACTCCTTCCTGGCCTACCTGAAGGAGACCGGGCGGCTCTACCCCTTCTACATCCGCGAGAGCTTCTACCCCCTGCGTCGCGAGTACGACCGCTACCTGCGGTGGGCGGCCGACCGGCTCCCGGTGCGGCTCGGCCACCACGTGCAGGCAGTGCGCCGTGACGGCGACCTCTTCGCCGTCACCGCCCTCACCGCCGACGGCCCGACGACGCTGCGGGCCCGGCACGTCGTGCTGGGTGTCGGCACGAGGCCGCACGTGCCCGACGCGGCGCGCGAGGCGTGCGACGCGGACGGAGGCCTCGCGATCCACTCCGCCGAGTACCTCCAGCGCAAGGAGGAGCTCCAGGCGACCGGGTCGATCACCGTCGTCGGCAGCGGGCAGAGCGCGGCCGAGGTCTACCGCGACCTGCTGGAGGACGCGCGCGACCGCGACTACCGGCTGACGTGGGTGACGCGCTCCCCGCGGTTCTTCCCGATGGAGTACACCAAGCTCACCCTCGAGATGACCTCCCCGGAGTACACGGCGTACTTCCAGTCGCTGCCGACCCCAACGCGCGACCGGCTCGTCGTCGAGCACAAGCCCCTCTACAAGGGCATCAGCGGCGACCTCGTGGACGACATCTACGACACGCTCTACCGCCTCGGCCTCGACGGTCCGGTGCCCACCGACCTGCTGGCGGGCACGACCCTGACGTCGGCCCGCTGGGACGAGGCGGCCGAGCGCTTCGCCCTCGACCTGCGCCACGACGAGACGGACCAGGCGTTCACCCTCGACACCGCGTCGCTCGTGCTGGCCACCGGCTACCGGGCGCAGCTGCCCGACCTCGTCGAGCCGCTGCGGGACGGGCTGCACTGGGACGAGCGCGGTCGCTACGCCGTCGCGGCGGACTACACGATCGACGCCGAGCACCGCGTGTTCGTGCAGAACGCCGAGGAGCACACGCACGGCTTCGTCGCCCCCGACCTCGGCATGGGGGCGTTCCGGTCGTCGATCATCGTGAACGCCATGGCGGGCCGCGAGGTGTACGCCGTCGAGGAGCGGATCGCGTTCCAGACGTTCGGCGCACCGACCCCGGACCGCCGTGGCGGAGCGCGGAGCGGCGACGTCGGCGCCGACCGCACGCTGACGGTGGTGGACCGATGAGGATCGAGCTGGAGCCGCTCGACGTCGAGCGCGACGTGCACCTGCTGCACGCCTGGGTCACGCACCCGCGGTCGCGGTTCTGGATGATGCAGGGCGCGAGCGTCGACGACGTGCGACGCGAGTACGCCGACATCGTCGCGAGCCCGCACCACGACGCCTGGCTCGGTCGGGTCGACGACGCCGGCGGGGGTGCCGGGCCGTGGGCGGCGAACGACGCCGGCGGGGGTGCCGGGCCGTGGGCGGCGGACGACGCCGGCGGGGGTGCCGGGCCGTGGGCGGCAGACAGTGCAGCGTTTCTTGCCGAGACCTACGACCCCGCGCACTCCGCGCTGGCCGCGGTGCTCGACGTGCGGCCCGGAGACCTCGGGATGCACGTGCTGGTGGCGCCCACGGACACGCCGGTGCACGGCTTCACGACCGAGGTCTTCGCCGCGGTCATGCGGCACTGCTTCGCCCTGCTCGGCCACGCCGACGAGCCGACCGAGCGGGTCGTGGTCGAGCCCGACGCCGGCAACACCGCCATCCACGCGCTGAACGCCCGCGCCGGGTTCGTCGTGGAAGGCGAGGTCGAGCTGCCCGACAAGCGGGCCCTGCTGAGCACCTGCACCCGCGAGCAGTGGGAGTCCAGCGAACTGGGGGCGGCGGTGGTGGCCCGATGAGCGCCGTCGTCGACCTGCACGCGGTGTCGCAGGAGGCCTTCGACGCCGCCGACCACCTGGAGCCCGCCACGCTCGAGCGTGCGCAGCGGCGGCTCGCCGCCAAGGCCATCGGCGAGCTGACGCACGAGCGTCTCCTGTCGCCGACGCCCGTCCCCGACGCCGCGGGCTGGTGGGAGGTGCGGACGGTCGCCTCCGTGTGGCGCTTCCATGCCCACGTGCACGAGCCCGAGCACTGGTCGGTCGACCCGGCGTCGCTGCTGCGCGCCGACGTCGAGCAGGACGTGACGCGTCCCGTCGACGTGCTCGAGCTGGTCGCCGAGCTGCACGACGAGCTGGGCATCCCCGACCACCTGGTCGCCGTCTACCTGGAGGAGCTCAGCGCGACCCTCGCCGCGGCGTGCTGGTGCGACGTGCACCACGACCACAGCGCCGAGGACCTCCTCGACGCCGACCTCGCCACGACCGAGGCGGCCATGCACGAGGGCCACCCGGCGTTCATCGCCACCAACGGTCGGATCGGCTACGGGCTCGACGACTACCGCGCCTACGCACCGGAGACGGGCAGCGAGGTGCACCTCGTCTGGCTCGCGGTGCGTCGCGAGCACACGGTGCTGGCCGTCGGCGAGGGGCTCGACGAGGAGTCGCTCTACGCCGGTGAGCTCGACGCGGACGAGCGCGCCGGGTTCGAGCTGCGGCTGCGGTCGCTGGGTCTCGATCCCCGCGACTACGTGCTCGTGCCGGCGCACCCGTGGCAGTGGACCAACAAGCTCGCCATCACGTTCGCCGCCGACGTCGCGCGCCGTGACGTCGTGCCGCTCGGGCCGGGTCGCGACGCCTATCGCGCGCAGCAGTCGGTGCGCACCTTCCTCAACGTCTCCGACCCGTCGCGCCTGTACGTCAAGACGGCCCTATCGGTGCAGAACATGGGCTTCATGCGGGGGCTCTCGCCGCACTACATGCGTGGCACGCCCGCCATCAACGACTGGGTGCACCGGCTCGTGGCGGACGACGCGGAGCTGCGTCGCTGCGGGTTCGAGGTGCTGCGCGAGCGCGCCGCCGTGGGCTACACCGGAGGCGTCTACCAGCAGGTCGCGGGCGTGCGGCGGGGTCCGTACCAGAAGATGTTCGCCGCGCTGTGGCGCGAG
Source organism: Aeromicrobium sp. EU05-FHT14F07 (assembly GCF_058790455.1). Taxonomy (NCBI): domain Bacteria; kingdom Bacillati; phylum Actinomycetota; class Actinomycetes; order Propionibacteriales; family Nocardioidaceae; genus Aeromicrobium; species Aeromicrobium sp. EU05-FHT14F07. The sequence goes on along the minus strand of NZ_JBYTCR010000019.1, from coordinate 75,383 downwards.
ACGCCCACGCTCGCGTCCGGCGAGCGCGCTGCCACCATGGCGTCGCTGCTGCACCGCGACCGCGACGGTCGCAGCCTGGTGGCCGCGACCGTGCGTGCGTCCGGCCTCGACCCGGCCGACTGGGTGCGTCGCTACCTCGACGTCTACCTGCGCCCGGTCGCGCACTGCCTGTGGGCGCACGACCTCGCGTTCATGCCGCACGGCGAGAACCTCATCCTCGTGCTGCAGGACCACGTGCCGGTCCGCGCGTACATGAAGGACGTCGGCGAGGAGGTCGCCCTCCTGGTCGGCGACGGCCCCGAGGCGCACCCCGAGCACGAGCTGCCCGAGGCGGTGCGCCGCATCCGGGCGACCGTGCCGGAGGGCCAGCAGTCCCTCGCGGTGCTCACCGACGTGCTCGACGGGTTCCTGCGGTTCCTCGCGGCGATCCTGGCCGACGACGGCGTGCTCCCCGGTGCCGACTTCTGGGGCGTGGCCGCGGAGTGTCTGCGCGACCTGCAGGCCGACCACCCGGAGCTGGCCACCCAGCACGCGCGGTACGACCTGCTCGCGCCGGACTTCGAGCACTCGTGCCTGAACCGGCTGCAGCTGCGCAACACGCTGGAGATGGTCGACCTCGCCGACCAGGCGACGTCGCTGCAGCTCGTCGGCCGGCTCGCCAACCCCCTGCACGGCCGATGAGCGCCGTCCCGCACCCGGGTGGGCTCCCGGCGCATCTCTCGGGCGGGACACGCCGGGGGCCCTCCCGGGTGCGGGACGGGAGGCGCCGGGCATGAGCGTGCTCACCGTGCGCGCCGCGTCGCTCGAGGCGCTCGCGTACGCGCAGGGTCGACGCACCGTCGACGTCGCCGAGGACCGGCTGCTGGAGGACCTCGCCCACGTGCAGGCCGTCACCGGCACCGTGTGGGACGAGTTCTGGAGCCGGTCGCTGCTCGTGCGCACCGCGCGTCGCGCGCACGAGCGGCTCGACGACGACACGCGCGGGTTCGTCGACGCGTACGCGGCCGGGGTCCGGTCCGGCGGCATCGAGGACTGGCAGGACTGGACGTCGCTCGGGGTCTTCGCCGTGCACCACGCGCTGTTCGGCAGCCTCGGCCACCACCTCTGGCGGCGCCACGCCGGCCGTGTGCTCGGCCCCGACGCGGCGCGGGCGCTCGTGCAGGAGGTGCCGGCGCTGTCGGGCAGCAACGCGTGGGTCGTCGGCGGGCGCAGGTCCGCCGACGGTGCTCCGCTCATCGGCGCCGACCCGCACCGCATCGTCACGGTGCCGAGCGTCTACCAGCGGGTGCACCTCGTCGCCGCCGGCGCGGACGTCGACGTCGTCGGGCTGACGTTCCCGGGCGTCCCCGGCGTCCAGCACTTCGGGCACACCGGCACCGTCGCGTGGGCCATCACCAACGCGATGGCCGACACGCAACGGCTCGTCGACGTCGAGGCCGACACCCCGCGCGACGTCGTCGAGGGCGTGTCCGTGACGGCCGACGGGCCGGTCGTCCTCGAGCGCCCGGACGGCTCCGGCGTCGCGGTGCGCAGCGTGCCGTGGCTGCTGGACGACCTCGGCTTCGCCGCGCTCCTGCCGCTGCTGCGTGCCCGCACGACGGCCGACGTCGACGCCGCGCTCGACCACTGGGTCGAGCCGGTCAACGACGTGCTCGTGGCCGACGTCGACGGCGCCGTGCTGCACCGTGTGGCCGGACGGGTGCCGTGGCGCGAGACGTCCGGCGAGTGGTCGGGGTGGGTCGTGCCGCACCGACGTCGCGTGGGGCCGTCCGAGCACGCCGTGGTCGCCAACCACCGGCAGGGCGGGCACAGTGCCGCCCTGGCCGACGAGCTGGCCCCGCCGCACCGCGGCCGTCGGCTGCACCAGCTGCTCGCGTCGGCGCCGACGCTCGACGTCGAGACCGGTGCAGCGCTGCACGCCGACACGCTGCTGCTGCCCGCCGCGCACTGGCAGCGCAGGCTCGGCGCGCTGGCGATGTCGTCGGAGCCGGCCGAGGTCCGCGAGGTGCGTGACCGGCTCCTCGCCTGGGACGGGCACATGGAGGCGGCGTCGCGCGACGCGGCCCTGTTCGCGCTGCTGCGGTCCGCCGTCGTCAGACGTCTGGTCGCCCACCCCGCGCTCGCGCCGCTGCGCGAGCCGTCGGAGGACCCGTGGACCGGGCCGGAGGAGCTGTTCGCGCCGTGGCTGCGTCCCGAGCCGCGCGTGGCGCTCGCGCTCGACCGCTGGCTGGAGGACCCGACGGCCGCGTCGCCGCTGCTCACGTCGTTCGACCTCGACTGCACGCTGCTCGCCGCGTTGCGCGAGGTCGCGCCGTCGGCGGGCGACGTCGGGCCCTGGGGCGACGTGCACACCTTCACGGCGCCGGACGGGCAGGTGCTGCGGCTCGGCGGCGACGACGGCTGCGTGCTGTCGACGTCGTCGCTGCCCGGTCTCGACGACCGCGTGTGGCGGGGGCCGGTGGCGCGGCTCGTGTGGAGCCTCGGGGACCGGTCGCGCAGCCGCTGGACGGTGCCCGACGAGACGGACGTGTGGGCGGCGGGCGGGACGTCGCCCCTGGAGGAGGACCTGGCATGACGTTCACGCACCGACCGATCGACCCGGTCGGCGACCTCGACCTCGTGCACGACTGGGTGACGCAGGAGCGCGCTTGGTTCTGGGGGATGACCGACCACACGCGCGAGGAGGTCGGGGAGGTGTACGCCTACCTCGACTCGCTGTCGACGCACCACGCGTACCTCGTCCACGAGCTGCCCGGTGAGGGGTCCGGGACGTCCGAGGGCGCGGTGCCGGTGGCGATCTTCCAGACGTACGAGCCGCAGCACGACCCGGTGGGGGAGGCGTACCCGGTGCAGGAGGGCGACCTGGGCGTGCACCTCTTCGTCGGCCCGGGCGAGCCGAGGTCGGGCTTCACGGGCTCGCTCATCGGCTACGTGCGACGGGTCCTGCTGGCCGACCCCGCCGTGCGTCGGCTCGTCGTCGAGCCCGACGTCCGCAACGAACGCTCCGTGTCGCGCTTCCTGCGCGAGGGCTTCGAGCGCGGTCCCGTGGTGGACCTGGGTCACAAGACCGCCCAGCTCGCCTTCCTCCCCCGCCCCTCCTGACCCCTCCGCCCGCCGCCCTTTGAGTTGGGCCCCACCCAGAGGGTGACTGCCCAACGCAGCGCTGGGATGGGACGAATCCTCTGGGTGGGGGAGATGGTCGTCTGAGTGCGCATGGACGGCTCCGGCGACCTCTCGCAGACGGCGGCATGAGCGCGGGTCACCGTCGGTCGCGACGACGTCATCCCACCTCAGGGACTGCATCCCACCTCAGCGCTGTATTGGGGGGTCACTCTTTGGGTGGGGCCCCACCCCAAGGGCGAGAGGGCGAGGTCAGGGGGTGAAGGGGTGGCCGGTGGCCGCGTCGTAGAGCTCGACGTCGGCGAGGGGGACGGTGCGGCGGGAGACGCCGACCTTGGTCCAGGTGAAGCCCGCGGGCGGGTCCTGGCCCGGGGAGGTCACGGCGACGAGGTGGACGCCGTCCACGCCCTCCTCGAACGCGGCCACGTAGTCGGCGTTCTCCGCCATCCCCGGCCCGGCACCCCCGCCGGGCAGGCTCTCCGCCGCCCGTGGCCCGGCACCCCCGCCGGGCGGGCCGTACCGGGCGCGGAGGCCGACGTGCGGCGCCGGGCGCACCGGGCCGCGACCGTTGCGCCAGCCGCAGGCGGGGGTGTCGTAGTAGGAGATGACGCGACGTCGACCGTCGGCCTCGAGCCGCCACAGCTCCGCGCCGGACGGCGCCCGCGTCTCGCGCAGGACGCCGTCGACGACCTCGACACCCGGCAGCTCGGGCAGCACGAGGAAGTCGACGAAGCGACCTGCTCCGGGCCCGGGGTCGGGGTGCCCGAAGGCCGCACGCGCGGCGTCGGCATCGACGTAGGTCGCGTCCTCGAGGGGCACCACGGGACCGCCGACGACGTCGAGCCCCTCCAGCACGACGCCGGTGGTCTGCGCGGGCGTGAGGAGCGCGAACCAGCGTCGCCGCACGGTCGGGGTCACGGGACGAGCAGGACCTTGCCCGTCGCGCGACGCTCGTCGATCTCCGCGAGCGCCTGTGCGGCGTCGTCGAGACCGAACGTGGCGCCGATCGGCGGGGTCAGCGCACCTGAGGCGAGGTGCGGGGCGATCGCGGCCCACTCCTTCGCCACGTGCCCGGGGCGGGCGAGCGCGTAGGCACCCCAGCCGACGCCGACGACGCTGAGGTTGTTCAGCAGCAGGCGGTTCACCTTGACCTCCGGGATCTCGCCGGCGGTGAAGCCGACGACCAGGAGACGCCCGTCCTCGCGGAGGCTGCGCAGCGAGTCGGTGAACCGGTCGCCGCCGACGGGGTCGACGACGAGGTCGACCTTGCCGGACGCCTTGACCGCGTCGAGGAAGCCGTCGGCGAGCACGAACTCGTCGGCACCGGCGTCGATCGCGACGGCGCCCTTCTCGGCGGTCGACGTGACCGCGACGACGTGGCCCGCGCCGAAGGCCTTCGCGACCTGGATCGACGCGGTGCCGACGCCGCCCGCCGCGCCGTGGACGAGCACCCGCTCACCCTCGGCGAGGCGGCCGCGCTCGACGAGCGCGAAGTAGGCGGTGAGGTAGTTGAGCGGCACCGACGCTCCCTGCTCGAACGAGACGGAGTCCGGCAGCGGGAACGTCATGTCGGGCTGGGTGACGGCGTACTCCGCGAAGCCGCCGAGCATGCAGAACCCGGCGACGCGGTCGCCCGGCGCGAAGCCCGAGCCGTCGGGCGCGGACACGACCTCGCCCGCGACCTCCGAGCCGGGGACGAACGGGAGGTCGGGCTTGAGCTGGTAGAGCCCGCGGGTCTGCAGCACCTCCGGGAAGGAGACGCCGGCGGCCCGCACCCGTACGAGGACCTGGCCCTCCGCGGGCGTCGGGTCGGGGAGCTCGGTGACCTCGACGGCCGAGGGCCCGTCGAGCGTCGTGATCTGCACGGCACGCATGGCCCGACCCTAGGGCCGTCGACCTCGACTAAGCAAGCGCTTAGTCGAGATCGACGACGCGGACCCCCGACGTCGTCCACTCACCCCGGGAATCCGTCACTCACCCTCGGAAGCATCCGCAGGTGAGTGAGGGAGAACCAGGGTGGGCTGCTGGTTCCCATCAACTGATGGGAATCAGCCGCGGGCGCGGAGGATGACGGGGGCCTTGTCGTCGGGGACGTTGGTGATGTTGCGCAGCCGCGGGCCGGTGGGCTGCTCGGTGTGCACCGCGAAGCGCTGCAGCACCTCGCGCAGGACGACCGTGCCCTCCATCAGCGAGAAGGCCGCGCCGATGCAGCGTCGCACGCCTCCGCCGAACGGGATCCACGTGCCGGCCGACACCTCGCCGTCGAGGAACCGGTCGGGCCGGAACAGATGCGCGTCGGCGAACGACGACTCGCGGCTGTGCGACAGCATGATCGACGGCGCCACCGTGGTGCCCCGAGGCAGGCGACGACCTGCGACCACCTGGTCGCCCTGCAGCGACCGCGCCACGAAGTCGATGATCGGGTGCAGTCGCATGGCCTCCTTGAGGCACGCCTCGAGGAACTCCTCGTCACCCTGGTCGGCAGCGGTGACGGCACGGGCGAGGAGCTCGGGGTCCTGGCCCAGCTCGTGCAACGTCCACGACAGCGCCGACGCCGTCGTCTCGTGGCCGGCGAGGAGCAGCGTGACCAGCTGGTCGCGCAGCTCCTGGTCCGACAACGGCTCCTCGTCGTCGCCGCCCCCGGCGCGCAGCAGTCGCGACAGCACGTCGTCGCGACCCTGCAGGCCGTCACGGGCGTGCTCCGCCCGACGCTCGGCGATCTCCGCGTACAGCAGCGCGTCGACCTCACGCAGGTTCGTGAAGAACCCGCGCCACGGCGGCACCTTCCGCAGTCGCGGGAAGATCCACGACAGCAGGATGCCGGCGTCGATGTCGACGATGCGCGTGACCTTCGGGCGCAGCACCGACAGCCGCTCCTCGTCGGTGACGCCGAAGACGACCTGCAGGATGACCTCGAGCGTCAGCGCGTTCATCGCGTCGAGCGTCACGAGTCGCTGACCGTCGTGCCAGCCCTGCACCGACTCCTTCGCCAGGCCCTCGACGAGCGGCCGGTAGCTGCGCATCGCCGGGCCCGTGAAGGCCGGCATGAGGAGCTTGCGACCCCGCTGGTGCTCCGCGTCGTCGGTCAGCAGCAGCGAGTGGTCGCCCATGACCGGTCGCAGGATCGCGTTGCCCTCGCCGGCGTGGAACTGCGACGGGTCGGCCGCGAAGATCTCCTTCACGTCGGCCGGGTCGGCGTGGATGACGATGGTCCGCGGACCGGGCAGGATCTGCACGCTGAACGTGTCGCCGTAGCGCGCGTGCGCGTCGCGGACCAGCGGCCCCCGCTTGCGCATGAACCGCATGGTCATCAGGAGCGGGTTGCCCCGCGGCCCCGGCGGCACGTCGTAGCTCTGGCTCATCTCTCGCACGGTACAGCGCGTCGACGCTGCACGGAACGTCTCGCAGACGCGCACCTCGTCCGACGCGTGCCGTCGACTAGCAGACATGAGTGCCTGCTGTCACCACGCCTTCACAGATCGTGAAGACACCTTGAGCGGGAGCCGGGCGGCGCGATGACCTGAGGTCCTGGCGGCGCGCCCGCGCCCGTGAAAGGAGAACAGCATGACGACGACGCAGCAGCAGACCCTCACCAGGGTGGCCCTGGGTGGTCTGGTCCTGAGCGCCCTGGCGCTCGTGGCCCAGCTCGCCCTGGTGCACTCCGGTGCGGCACCCGACCTCGCCACGCAGCTCGGCATCTCGACCGTCGCGGCGACCAAGCTGATCAACGCGGCCACCTCGTGGTACGTGACGGTGCTCCTGGCGGCCCTGACCGGAGGCTGGGGTGCGGGGCTCGTCGCGGTCGCCAAGAAGATGGCCGCGAAGTACGGCACGAAGTACGCGGCGGCCTGGTAGGACGACGCTCGGTGCCTCCCGTCCCCGCCACCGCGGCGACCCTGTGCTCCGACCTCGGGGCGCAGGGTCGCCGGTCGTCCCTCGCGGTGCTGCGCCGGTGCCTCGTGGTCGTGCCGTGGCTCCTGCGGTCGCGGCGCAACCGGGTCGCCGCCGAGCTCGGCCGCCACCCCCTCACCCCGACCGACCGTCGGCTCCTGGTGGCGGCCGTGACGTGGTCGGTCGCCTGCTCCGCGACGTGCGGTGCGATCGTCGTGGCCCTCGGCGACGGCACCCGGGCCGCAGCGGCCCTCGTCGGCGTCGCGGTGCTCGTGGTGGCGCCGCTCGCGGCAGCTGCCTCCCCACGGACGAGGACGGTCGGGCTGGTGCGCAGCGCCTACCACCGGGAGGGGCCGTGGTCCGGGCCGTCCGCCGTGTCCCTGGCGGTCGCCGACGGCCTGGCGCGGCTGGCGAGCCTGCTCGGCGTCCTGCTCGTGTCGCTCGGGCCGGCACTGGTCGTGGTGCTGGCAGCGCAGTGGGGCCCGGTCGTCGCCGTGCTCCTGGCGCCAGCGGTGCTCCTCCTCGGGGCCGCGGTCGGCGTGCTCGCCTGCGTCGGCTCGCTGCTGCGCCTCGGCGCCGGCGCCCACCTGGCCGTGTCGGTGGGATACCACGCCGACCTGCTCGTCCGTGCGGCCGGCGCCGCGGGAGTGGCAGGCTGCGGCGCGTACGTGGTCGGCCGGCTGGCGCGGGCGACGGAAGCGTCGGGCCCACCGGCGGCCCTCCGCGACCTCCACGTCACCGGGCTCGGTGCGCTGCTGCTGGTCGCGGGCGCCGTGGCGGCGATCGGGACGTCGCTGGTGCTCCTCGCCCGGGTGGCCCGGTCCACCGGGCTCGAGCGGTCGCTGCGTCGACTCGCCCGGCAGTCGGGCGACGACGGCCCCGCCCCCGGGGAGCGGCTCGCGCCGAGCGCCTGGGAGGACGACGCCGTCCGCACCAAGGAGCGCGCGTTCGTCCGTCGCACACGGGCCGGACGTCGCAGCGGCGCCGACGGCCTCGTCGCCGTCTCCTCCGCCCTCGTCGGCGGGGTCGTGGGTCTGGTCTCGAGCGGACTCGTCACCTCGTCCACGGGGCGCCTCGTCGCGCTGATGTTCGGGCTGCTGCTCGTGGGGGAGCTCGTCGGCGACGGGCTGCGCCGCGTCGACAGCGTCGACGCCGACGGGGCGGCGACGACGTGGCTGCTCGTGTCCAGACGGCACGTGCGGCATCTCGTCCGCCTCCGCGCGGTCCGGCACGCACGCACCCTGGCGGTCGTCGTCGCGTCCGTCCTGGTGGTGGCGACGGTCGCGACGTCCCTGCCCGGACCGCAGGTGGTCCTGGTCGGGGCCGCGGGCGCGCTGGTGGTCGTCGTGAGCACGATCGCGATCGTCGGCACGACCGCCCGGCACCCACGGTGGGACTGGACGAGCGTCGACGAGATCGGCATGCACCCGGCAGCGCAGGCCCAGCGGTTCGCGACCACCGGGGTGCTCTGGATGGTCGTCTTCTGCCTGGCCGCCGTCGGCCACCGCCTGGCCCCGACCACGGCCGGTCCGATGGGCGACGGCACGGTTCTGCCGCTCGCGGCCGCCGCCCTGCTCGTCCTCGGCGGGCTGGTCGTCGCGCCGTCCGCCGCCGTCGCACTCGGACGGAGCACCCGGTGACCGCTCGTCTCCCGCGGGTCGTGGTGGAGGACCTCGTGGTCTCCTACGGCGCCGCGCCCGTGCTGCGAGGCCTGTCCTTCGAGGTCGGCGCAGGTTCGTGCGTCCGCGTCGCAGGGGGCAACGGAGCCGGCAAGACGACGCTGCTGTCCGTGCTCGCGGGACTGCTGCCCGCCGACTCCGGCGTCGTGCGCGTGGAGAGCGACACCGTGCAACCCGGTGACCACCCGCCCCTGCTCGCGAGCCCACCGCAGCTCTTCCCCTACCTCTCGGTGCACGAGCACCTGCTGATGACCGAGCGGTTCGCGCTCGAGCGCGGGCTCCGGGTCGACGACGCGCCCACCCCGGCCGACCTCGCGCTCGCGCACGTGGCCGACTCCCTCGCCGAGCGCCTGTCGCTGGGCCAGCGGCAGCGCCTGGCCATCGGCATGCTGCGGACGTCGGGCTCCGACGTCTGGCTGCTCGACGAGCCGTTCAACGGTCTCGACCAGGCCGGGGTCGCCGCGCTCCGCGAGCAGGTCGCCGCACTCGTGGCCCGCCGGGGCGTCGCGGTCGTCGCGGCCCACCAGGCGTCGCACCTGGACGGGCTCGTCACCTCGACGCTGCAGCTCGACGGCGGTCAGGAGGCACCGACGTGAGCGCGTCGGCGACCCGTCGTCCAGGGGCGCCGCGTCGACGCGGTACGACGACGCGGCTGGTCGTCGCGTTCCTCGCGGTCGTCCTCGTCGCCCTCGTGGCCGGGACGGTCGCGGGCCACGCCCACCCCGCCGTGGCCGGGCGGAGCCGCGGGCGGCCGGCGCACGCCGAGGAGATCCTGCAGCACAACCTCGTGGTCCTGGTGGTCGTGGGGGTACTGGCGCTGCTGTCGGTCGGACTGCTCGCCGTGCTCTACCTTCTGCCGAGCTTCTGGATCGTGGGGTTCCAGGTGGGTCAGTCCTGGCAGCAGCACGGGCCGGGCCCGACCCTGCACGGCCTCCTCTGGCACGCGCCGCTCGAGCTCACGGCCTTCGCGCTGTGCGCCGCCACGGCGACGGTGCAGAGCCGACGGCTCTGGACCGCGGCCGGTGGTCGAGAGCGCGGTGCGAACCGGGCGGCCGAGGTCGTCGGCCCGCTCCTGCGGGGCTGGGTGGCGTCCGTGGGGCTCCTGGTCCTGGCCGCCCTCGTCGAAGCATCCCTGTCAGCCGGTCCCCGATGAAGAAGAAGGAGATCCTCATGGAAGAGAACGCCCCTGCCCACGGCCTGCCGGTCGTCCTGTCGGTGCTGCTGTCGCTCGCCGCCCTCCTGCTGGGCTGGCGCGGCGACATCGGTGTGGCGTGGGCGGTCGTCGCGGTCCTGCTCGCCGGTGCCGCCCCGGCGCTGGCTCTCCTGCCGCACGGTCGCTGGCCGTCGGTGCTGGCGTTGCTGGGCAGCGTCGTCACGTTGGCGCTCGCCGTCGCCGCATGACCCACAGGCGCCGCGGCGCGCTCCTCGTCGGGGCCCAGGTGCTCGCGGCGTACATCCTCGTCGCGTGCGTGGGACTGGAGGCGGGAACGCGACGCGGCGGTGCGTCGCTGGACGCGGTGCCGGGCGACCACCCGCTCGGCGTCGTGGTCTCGCTGGGCGTCCTGGTGCTGCTCACGCTGCCGGTGGTCGTGCTCCTGGCGCTGCTGCTCTCGGCGGCGATGCTCCAGGTGGCGCTCGGGCTGCTCGACGTCGAGCTCACCCTCGGCCGCGCCGTCGAGGTGATGCTGTGGGCGGCCGCGCCCCTCGCGATCCGCAACGTCCTGCTCGGGGGCGTCGCCCTCGCGGTCGGCGGCGAGCAGGCCGCAGCACTCATCCGGTTCGGGGACCCGTTCGTCCTCGCCGCTGCCGTCGTCGTGGTCGCCCGGCTGCACACGCTCGGGGTGCAGACGTGGCGGGCGACGGCGGCAGCGGTGTTTGTCGTGGGCCTGCCGCTCGCCCTGCAGGTCGTGCTCGGGTCGAGCGCCGCATGAGCCGCCGACGCGCGGTGGTCGTCGTGCTGCTCGTCGCCGGCGTCGTCGCGCTGGCCGCCCTGGCCCTGCAGCACCGCGTCGACGGCCGCCGCGCCGACGCCACCCGCGCGTTCGCCCAGCTCGTCCCGGGCCTGAGCGAGCGGGAGGTGCGGGCGATCCTCGGACCGCCCGACCCCACCGTCCAGGACCTGGCACCACCGGGCGGCGACTGCGTGGTCTACGTGCGCGCCGACCGGACCACGGACCCGTTCGTGGCGTTGTGCTTCGTGGACGGACGGCTGCGGTGCCTCAGCACGGTCGGCCCGCCGACCGGCCGGGAGCGGGTCAGGCCGCCTTCTCCCACGCGAAGTCCTGAGCCTCGACCTTGCGGGTCGCCCACCAGTAGCGGAACGTGAAGCCGGGCCAGATCGTGCGGTTCTTGCCCTGGCTGTCGAGGTACCAGCTGGTGCAGCCGCCCTGGCTCCACACGCCCTTGCTGACCTTCTCCTGGAGCGCGTCGTTGAACGCGCGCTGCGCCTGCGACGTCGGCTCGACGGCCTGCGCTCCGCGCTCGTCCATCTCGTCGAGCATCGAGATGATCCACTTCGTCTGCTGCTCGATCATGAACACGACCGAGTTGTGGCCGAGCGCCGTGTTCGGGCCGAGCAGGAAGAAGAAGTTCGGGAAGTCCGCGACCGAGATGCCGAGGTAGGTCTCGATGCCCTTCTCCTTGAACGTCTTCGACAGGTCGCGCCCGCCCTTGCCGGTCACGTGCACCCACTCGAACGCGTCGGTCACGTGGAAGCCGGTGCCGTAGATGATCACGTCGGCTTCGCGGAACGTCCCGTCCTTCGCGCGGATGCCGTCGGGGGTGATCTCCTCGATGCCGTCCGTGACGAGCTCGACGTTGTCGCGGTTGTAGACCGGCACGTAGTTGTCGGTCTTGAGGATCCGCTTGCAGCCCAGGCGGTAGTCGGGGATCAGCTTCTCCGCGACCTCGGGATCCTTCACCGTGCGGCGGATGTAGTCCGAGACCTTGTTCTCCATGACCTTGGAGACGTTCTGCAGCGGACCGGTGAACGCCAGCTGCTGCGCCTCGTTCAGCCAGTACATGGCGTTGCGGTAGGCGCGCGTGCCGCCGGGGAGCCTCTTGATGAAGGCGCTCTTGCGGCCCTCGATGTCGTGGTTGTGCTTCGGGACGACCCACGGCGCGGTCCGCTGGTAGACGTCGAGCTGGGCGACGTCGCCCACGATCTGCGGGATGAACTGGATGGCGCTCGCGCCGGTGCCGATGACGGCGACCTTCTTGCCGGTCAGGTCGACGTCGTGCTGCCACTGCGCGGAGTGGAAGCGCGGACCGCCGAAGCTCTCGGCCCCGGGCAGGTCGGGGATGTTCGGGATGTGCAGGCCGCCGATGCCGGACACGACGACGCGGGCGTCGTAGGTCTCCTTGCTCGTGCTGACCGTCCACCGCAGCCGGTCCTCGTCCCACACGGCGCCCGTGACCTCGGTGCCGAAGTGGATGACGTCGTAGAGGTCGTGCTTGCGTGCCACCGCGCGCATGTACTCCCAGATCTCCTGCTGGCCGGAGTACTCGCGGCTCCAGTCCTTGTTGAGCTCGTAGGAGAAGGAGTACATGTGGGACTGGATGTCGCACTCGGCGCCGGGGTAGGTGTTGTCGCGCCAGGTGCCGCCGACGTCGTCGGCCTTCTCGATGACGACGAAGTCGTCCCGGCCCGCCTCGCGCAGCTTCATCGCCATGCCCATGCCGCTGAAACCGGTGCCGATGACCAGGGTGTCGGTGGTGATCATGTTTCGGATACTATCGGTATCCGAGATCCGTGACCAGTGTCGCGGACCACGTCACAGGGAGGCAGCGGTGAGCGTCGACAGCGAGCGCAGCACCACGCGCGCGAAACGCCAGGCCCAGACCCGCGAACGACTCGTCGAGGTCGCGCGGGACCTGTTCCTCGCCGACGGGTACGCGGGCACCTCCCTCGACAAGGTCGCCGTCGCCGCCGGCTTCTCCAAGGGCGCCGTGTACTCCAACTTCTCCGGCAAGGAGGAGCTGTGCATGGCGGTGCTCGACACCATCCACGAGGAGCAGATCGAGGGCGTCGTCGCCGCGTTCACCGCCGACACCGACCTCGACGGACGGATCGACGCCTTCGCCGCCTGGGTGCGCGAGAAGCTCGGCAAGCCGCGTTGGACGGCCCTCGAGGTCGAGTTCGCGGCCGTCGCCCGGCAGAGCCCCTGGGTGGCCGGCGAGCTGGTCAAGCGCCACCGGATGCTCGTCGCGGCCAGCGCCGAGCTGATCGACCGCGTCGTCGCCGACGCCGGGCTCCGCCTCGACATCAGCGCCCACAAGGCCGCCGTCGCGCTGCTCAGCCTCGGCATCGGCCTCGGCGCCATGCGCTCGCTCGACGCCGACCTCGACGTCGACGTCTTCGCCGAGACGATGCGCGCGCTGCTGCGCAGCTCGACGTCGGCCTGAGGTCGGGTCTGGACGCGTGCCGGGCTCCTGCTGGTCGAGTCGTCAGGCCGGCGAGCGAGGTTTCCGCTGGTCGAGTAGCGGGCACGAGCGAGGCACGAGCGACGTGGCTGCGTATCGAGGCCATTCGGCAACGGCTCGGCGCAGGCTGGTCTATCCGGTCGGGTCTGGACGCTCACCGGGTCTCGATACAGAGAGACGCCTTCGGCGTGCACCACTCGACCTCCCCGAACCGCTCGGGCGCTGAGCGCCCTCGGGTTCGGTGATCAGTAACCCCCGTTGTCCTTGTAGCGCTGGAAGCTGCGCTCGATCTCGGCCTCGGCCTCGACGCGACCGGTCCAGTTGGAGCCCTCGACGGACTTGCCCGGCTCGAGGTCCTTGTAGACCGTGAAGAAGTGCTGGATCTCCAGGCGGTCGAACTCGGCCACGTGGTGGATGTCGCGCAGGTGCTCCTGGCGCGGGTCGGTCGCGGGGACGCACAGGACCTTGTCGTCGCCGCCGGCCTCGTCCGTCATCCGGAACATGCCGATCGCACGGCACGTGATCACGCAGCCGGGGAAGGTGGGCGACGGCAGCAGCACGAGCGCGTCGAGCGGGTCGCCGTCCAGACCCAGGGTGTCGTCGATGAAGCCGTAGTCGGCCGGGTACTGCGTGGCGGTGAAGAGCGTGCGGTCGAGGCGGATCCGGTGGTCCTTGTGGTCGACCTCGTACTTGTTGCGCTCCCCCTTGGGGATTTCCACGGTCACATCGAAGATCACGGGCCGGGCCTCTCGTGGGTTGCTGATCGTCCGAGCGAGGTGTCGCCGGGGCCGGACGGACCACCGGGCCTGCGCTCTGGGTGCATAGTCTGGCCCATGTGACGCGACGAGACCGAGGCAGGGTCGGGCTGCGGTGGCTGCTGGGCGCCCTGGTGCTCGCCGGCGCGCTCGTCGCCGCCGTCGCGTTCGGGTGGAGCACCGGACGGCTCAACTCGCTCGTCTGCGGGGGCGCATGCGGGTCCGAGGCGGTCGCGACCCCCGCCGGGCTCGCGCTCGACACCGTCCCCGAGCGCACCGCCCCCGACCCGGTCGTCACCCGACGGCCCGACCCCGACGCGGTGCGCGCCGCCGTGGGACGCCTCCTCGACGACCCCGACCTCGGCGGACGCGTCGGCGTGAGCGTCCAGGCACTGGACGGCACGTCGCTGCTCGACCGCGACGCGTCGGCGACCTTCGTGCCCGCGTCGACGACGAAGCTGCTCACCGCGTACGCGACGCTGTCCAGGCTCGACCCGACCGCCCGGTTCTCGACGTCGACCGTCCTGGACGGCGACCGGGTGGTGCTCGTCGGTGGCGGCGACCCGTACCTCGCCTCGACCCGACCCAGCCGACCCACGCGCGTCGACCGCGCCGACCTGCGCACCCTCGCGGGGCGCACCGCCGAGTCGCTGCGCGCTGCGGGGCGCACGACCGTGCGGATCGGCTACGACGCCGGCCTGTTCACGGGGCCGGCCGTCAACCCGACCTGGGAGTCCTCCTACGTCGCCGACCAGGTGGTCACGCCCGTCAGCGCCCTGTGGGCCGACCAGGGGGAGCGCGACGGCCTGCGCAGCACGACCCCCGCGCAGGACGCCACCGCGCGGTTCGCCGGCTACCTGCGCGACGCGGGCATCCGCGTGCGGGGCGACGCGACCCGCTCCGACGCCGGCTCGACGGCCCGGCCGCTCGCCGTCGTGCGCAGCGCCACGGTCGCGCAGGTGGTCGACGCCATGCTCGTGCGCAGCGACAACGAGGCCGCCGAGGTGCTGCTGCGGCACGTGGGGATCGCCGCGGGCGGTGCGGGCAGCGTCGCCGACGGGACCCGCGCCGTCGTGGCCACGCTGCGCGAGAACGACGTCCCGGTCAGGGGCCTGCGGCTGCGCGACGGCAGCGGCCTGTCGCGCGCCAACCGGATCGCGCCGGCCACCCTGGCCGGTGTCCTGCGTGCGGCGTCGGCGCGGGCGGCCACCGCCCCGCTGCTCGCCGACCTTCCGGTCGGCGGGTTCACCGGCACGCTCGCGAACCGGTTCGGCACCGACTCGGCCGGTCGCGGCCTGGTCCGGGCGAAGACCGGCACCCTGACGGGCGTGCACTCCCTCGCGGGCTACGTCACCGACCGCGAGGGCACGCCCCTCGTCTTCGCCGTCATGACCGACGACACCGAGGACGTGAACCCGTTCGTCACCCAGGCCGCGGTCGACGACGTCGCCGCCGCGCTCGCCGGCTGCTCCTGCGGCGGGTGAAGAACAGGCCTGTAGTTCACGCGTTCCCGTGGCAGGAGTGACGTGTGGGACGCAGGATGGGGGTTCCGCCGGGTGGGGAAGCCCGACGGGTCGAGGGAGATCATCATGCGCAGGCTCGGGCTCGCGTGTGTCGCCGCACTGCTGTGCGCGACCACGCTCACCGTCATCAGCGGCACCACGTCGACGGCGGCGTCGTCGACACCGGTGGCGTTCCCGTCGAAGCCGAAGGGGCTCAAGGCGCCCGTGACGCTGCCGAAGGAGGTCGACCCCGCCTCGGCGTACGTGCCGCAGGTGGCCTGCCAGCCGGGGACGCCGCGCGGCGTCGCGCTGACGCGTGACCTGGTCATGCGGACCTACGGCGTCGGCGGGGCCGGCAACACGGCCCGCAGCTGCACCGAGGGTGTCTCCGAGCACGCCGACGGTCGCGCGTGGGACTGGATGGTCGACGTCACGAAACCGGCGGAGCGGGCCGCGGCCGCGGACTTCCTGGCCTGGCTCACGAAGGACGGCGGCACGAACGCCCGACGGCTGGGCGTCATGTACGTCATCTACAACGAGAAGATCTGGGCGGTCTACCGGGCCAAGGAGGGCTGGCGGCCGAGCTCCGGCCACCGCGACCACGTGCACGTCTCGTTCAGCTGGAACGGCGCCCGGGGCACCACCAGCTTCTGGACCGGCAAGCTCCACCCGGTCGACTACGGCCCCTGCGCGCGGTACAGCGGCCAGCCCGGTGTCGTGAACGGCCAGGCGCGCACCACGCCCTGCCCCGCGCTCACCGCGCTCGTGCGCAAGACGTCGCGCAGCATCGAGGAGCTCGGCTCGCGGGCGTCGACCGTGCGCTCCGCGCAGACCGCGCTGGGCGTCAAGGTCACCGGCACGCTCGACGCGACCACGCGGTCCGCGCTGTCGCGCTACCAGAAGGCGCACGACCTGCCGCCCACGGCGACCCTCGACCAGCCGACCTGGTCCTCGCTCGTCCCGGCCAGCACGACCTGGGACGCCGCCGGCTCGATGACGTCCGCGGAGGCCGCCCGCTACGGCGCGAAGAACTACCCGACGACCCTCGGGTCGTGGGCCACGGGCAAGTCCGTGCTGGTGCTGCAGGTCGCGCTCGCGGTGCCGCGCGCCGATCGCAACGGCTACCTCGGGCCGCGGACGGTGGCCGCCGTCAAGGCGCGGCAGCAGGCGCTGGGTCGCCCGGTCACGGGTCGCTGGGCGAAGGCCGACTGGGCGGCGCTGGCAGCAGCCTCCTGACCTGCGACGACGTCGTCACGGTTGGACTGGTGCACGGCCGCCGCGCGCGCGACGATGGGTCCATGAGCGACGACCAGGTGCAGCGACCGGCCCGCGACGACCACGACGTCGACCGCAGCCACGGCAAGGACGAACGACGCTACGTGCCCTCCGAGGTCGACCCGAACCGGTGGGTCAAGCGGCTCGCGGCGGTGCTGGTCGGCGTGGCCGTGATCTACCTGCTCGCCCTCGTCGCGGGGGCGTTCTTCCCGCGGTGGTGGGCCCAGCGCGTCGCCGACCAGGTGAACGGCGACATCACGAGCGGCGTCCTGTGGGGCCTGTTCTACGGGTTCGTGTTCACCGTCGTGCCGCTGCTCGTCGTGGTGCAGCTGCGCCGGAGGTTCTTCAGCTGGACCTGGCGCGGGATCCTGCTCCTCGTGGCCGTCGTGCTGGCCGCCCCGAACTGGTTCACGCTGTCGATCGTCGTCGGCGCGGGCAAGGCGGCCCACGCAGGTGAGCGGATCCTCGACGTCGACGCCCCGGGCTTCCGCGTGGCCACGGCGATCGGGGTGGCGGGGGCGGTCGCCCTCGTCGTCATCCTCACCGTCACGGGTGCGCTCGCCCACCGTCGGAGGCGCCAGGTGCGCGACCTCAAGGGTCAGCTGCACGAGCGCGACGAGCGTCCTCAAACGGGTGCCTGACGCCGAGTTGCGACGTCCGCGCACGGTGCCAGGCTGGGTCTCGCGGCACCCGCCGCGTACCCGACTCGAGGAGGAACCTCATGAGCGAGCAGAACCCTGAAGGACCCGCTGACGGTGGCGCCGAGGGCACCCCGGGCGTGCAGGACGGTGGCGCCGACGGTGGCGCCGAGGGCCCCGCTGACGGTGGCGCCGAGGGCACCCCGGGCGTGCAGGACGGCGGCGCCGACGGTGGCGCCGAGGGCCCGGCCGACGGTGGCGCCGAGGGCACCCCGGGCGTGCAGGACGGCGGCGCCGACGGTGGCGCCGACGGCTCGGCGCACTGAGTCGTGACCACCACCGAGCAGGGCGGGTCGGCCGGGACGACGTCACCTGACGTCGCCCTCGGTCGTCCGGCCCTGCGTCGGCTGGTCGTCGACCCCGTCGGCTTCGCCGCCGACACGTGGGGTCGGGCGCCGCTGCTCACCCGCGCGGCCGACCTGCCCGGCGCGTTCGACGACCTCTTCGGCGAGACCGCGGTCGACGACCTCGTCTCCACCCACGGCCTGCGCACCCCCTTCCTGCGGGTCGCGAAGGACGGCAGCACGCTGCCCACCCGCTCCTTCACCTCGGGCGGCGGCGTCGGCGCCGGCATCGCCGACCAGGTCGACGACACCCGGCTCACGGCGCTGTTCGCCGACGGTGCGACCCTCGTGCTGCAGGCCCTGCACCGCACCTGGCCCCCGGTCGTGGCGTTCGCCCAGCAGCTCGTCGCCGACCTCGGCCACCCCGTCCAGGTCAACGCCTACGTGACGCCGCCGCAGTCGCGCGGCTTCGACGACCACTACGACGTGCACGACGTCTTCGTCCTGCAGATCTCCGGCGCCAAGCGCTGGCGCATCCACGCCCCCGTGCACGAGGCGCCCCTGCGCGACCAGCCCTGGACCGACCGCCGCGAGGCCGTGCGCGCCGAGGCGGAGCGGGAGTGCCTCATCGACGAGGTGCTCGAGCCCGGCGACGTCCTCTACCTGCCGCGCGGCACGCTGCACGCCGCCACGGCGCTCGGCGACGTCAGCACGCACCTCACCTTCGGCGTCCACACCTGGAACCGCCACCACCTCGCCGAGGAGGTCGTCGCCGCGGCGCTGTCCGCCGTCGCCGACGACCCCGACGTGCGCACGTCGCTGCCGCTGGGCGTCGACGTCGCCGACCCCGACGACCTCCACGCCCACGCCGAGCTGGTGCGCGACCGGCTGCTGGCCGCTGTCCGCGCCGTGCCCACGGACACCCTCGCCGCCGCGCTCGGGGGGCGCGACGGCACCTCCGGCCGGGCCGCTCCGATCGGGCCGCTGGCGCAGCTGCGCCTGGGCCAGGACCTCACGGACGACACGGCCCTCGTCCTGCGCGGCAGCCTCGCCGCCCGCGTGGCGGACGGACGCCTGCGCGGCCGAGGCGTCGACGTCGACGTCGCCGACCTCGAGGCCGACGTGGTCCGCGGGCTGCTCGACGGCCAGGTGCTGACCGTCGCCCGCCTCGGGCACGAGGCCGCGCGCCGGCTCGTCGCCGCGGGCGTGCTCGTGGCGGCCTGAGCCGCCCGTGGCCGACCTCGACGACCTCTGCGCGGCGCGTGCCCGCGTGCGCGCCGACCCCCTCCCGGGCACGGCGCTGCACGTCCGGCGGCTGCTGCTCGTCGAGCACCAGGGCCCGTGGCCCTTCCACGCCCTCGAGTCGGAGGGGCTCGACCCTGACGTCGTGGCCCGGCTCGTCGAGGCCACCCGGGAGGCGGGAGGCCGGACGGTCCTGATCCGTCGGCCCGGGCGCCGGACCGACACCACCGGTCCGCGGGCGTGGGCCGTCGTCGACGTCCCGGCCGGGCGGCTGCGCTGGGGCACCTGGACCGAGCCGGCCGACCTGCTCGACTCGTGCCCCGTGCTGCGCGAGCCCGCCGACCACGACGGCTGGACCGACGAGTCGGCCGTGCTGGTGTGCGCGCACGGACGGCACGACACCTGCTGCGCCGTGCGCGGCCGACCCGTGGCGGCCGCGCTCGCCGAGCGGTTCGGCGACGCGGTGTGGGAGTGCAGCCACGTCGGCGGCGACCGGTTCGCGGCGAACGTCGTGGTCGTGCCCGACACCACCTACTACGGCGGGCTCGACGACGACACGTCCCTGGACGTCGTCGCCGAGCACCTCGCGGGGCGCGTGACCCCCCGGGCGCTGCGCGGGAGCAGTGCCATGCCACCCGTCGCACAGGCCGCCGCGGTCGCCGTGCACGAGCGATGGGGCCCCGCCGGCCCGCGCGACGTGCGGTGCGTCGCGGTCGACGCTCTCGCCGACGACCGCTGGCGGGTGCGGCTGGCGTGCGACGGCCCCCTCCCGGCCCGGGTCGTCGCCGACGTGCGCGCCGTGCAGCGGGAGGCCGCCGTCCTCACCTGCCAGGCCCCTCGGGCGACGTCGGCCCGGGCGTTCGTGGTCGACGCGTTGGAGCCCGACGGCCGGTGAGCCTCCCCGGAGTTGTCCGTCCCGCCACCTAGCGTCGGGGCGTGCGCACCAACCGGTTCGAGGGCTTCTGCACCGCCTGCACCCTCCACGTGCTCGCGGGTGCCGGCCGGCTCACCGGCACGCCGGGCGCCTGGCGCACGTGGTGCGTCGCCTGCGCGCCCCGTCCGCCGGCGCGAGGCGGGCACGACGGGTGGCACCGGCTGCCGCTCGCCTCGCTCGACCTCGAGACCACCGGCACCGACGCGCTGCACGACCGCGTGGTGAGCTTCGCGCTGCTCGACGAGCCGGGCTTCGAGATCACCGGCCTCGTCCGCCCCGGCGTCCCCGTGCCTGAGGCGGCAGCCGCCGTCCACGGCATCACCGACGCCATGCTGCAGGACGCCCCGACCTCGGCCGAGGCGCTGCCCGTCGTGCTCGACTGGCTCGCCACGGTCGTCGAGCGTCGGGTCGGGCTCGTGGTCTTCAACGCCTGCTACGACCTGTCGATGCTGCGGGCCGAGGCGCGTCGGCACGGGCTCGCGGAACCGGACTGGGAGCGGCTTCTCGTCGTCGACCCCTACGTCGTCGACTGGGGGATCGAGCGCGGTGCGCTGGGTCGTCGTCGCCTCGGCGACGTCGCCGCCTACTACGGCGTCTCGCTCGACGGGGCGCACGACGCCACGTGCGACGCCGTCGCCGCACGGCAGGTGGCGGTCGAGCTGGCCGCCCGTCACGCCGACGTGGGCACGCTCGACCTCGAGCAGCTCATGCACGCCCAGCGCGGCTGGTATGCCGAGCGCGCGGAGGACTGGAACGCCTACGCCCGGCGGGTCGGTCGCGACCTCGACGACCCCGCCGGATGGCCGCTGGTCGGCTAGGCGGACGGAGGGGCGGACGTGCCCGGCCGCCGGCCAGGCGTCTCACCCCGCACGCGGGCCAGGATCGCCGTCGCGGTCGCGTCGGGCGCCTGCTCCGGGATCCAGTGGGTCACGCCCTGGAGCACCTCGTACCGGTAGTCGGCGCTGACGTGCGCGCCGCAGGCGTCGGCACCGGCCCGACCGATGGCGAGGTCGTCGTCGCTCCAGACGAAGGTGGTCGGCACGTCGACCGACGGCAGGCCTGCCAGGTCCGGCGTCATCGCCCGGTACCAGGCGAGCGCCGCGGTGAGGGCCCCCGGCTGCTGCAGGTGCGCGACGTACGCGTCGACCAGGTCGCGCGGCACGACGTCCTGGTACATGGCGCGGAGTCGTCGGGCGTCGTCCGCGAGCAGCAGGTCCTCGGCCGTCCCCTCCTGGCGGAACAGACCGATGTAGGAGCCGCGCTCGCGTGCGTCGGCGTCGTGGGCCAGTGCCGCGTTGTAGGCGGCCAGGTGCGGCACCGAGAAGGTGGTGAGCGTCTCCAGCCGGTGGCCGTGGTGGGCGGCGACGTACCAGGCGACGGCGGCGCCCCAGTCGTGCCCGACCAGGTGGAAGCGGCCCAGCCCCAGCGCGTTGGCGAGGCTCACGACGTCCTGCGCCAGCCGGTCGGTGGCGTAGGCGGCGACGTCCGTCGGCCGGGCGCCCGGGGAGTAGCCCCGCTGGTCGGGGGCGACGACGCGCAGGCCGGCGTCGGCGAGCGCGGGCACCACGGACGACCACGAGAGCGAGGTGGTCGGGAACCCGTGCAGGAGCACGACGGGAGTCCCGTCCTCCGGCCCGGCGAGCCGGACGTCGAACGTGAGGTCACCGACCGCGACGGCAGTGGTCTCGGAGAAGGCCATGAGCACATCGTGGCGCACGACGGGGGACTGCGCGCCTCCTCGTCCCCAGGACACGCGGACGGGATGGGCGGCTCAGTCCGAGGGTGCCCCCGCCCGCTCCAGGGCCGCGCGGTCGAGCGCGGCTCCGGTGGCCACGTCGGGCGCGGTGCCGCCCCGGTCGGCGTGGACCCACCAGCGGTCGGCGTCGGACCGTGGGCGCTGCGGGTAGTGCTCGACGGCATCGTCGAGCAGCCGCTCCAGGGCCTCGCGCAGCCGTGCGGTCAGCTCCGCCACCGACTCGTCCTCACGGGGCAGCAGCGGCTCACCGAGCACGACGTCGACCGCCACCCCGCGGCGCAGGGTCCGCCGTCCGTCGACCGTGAGCAGCCGGTGCCCGCCCCACACGACGCAGGGCACGAGCGGCACGACGGACCCCGTCGTCCGGGTGGCGTGGAGGGCGAGGGCCGCTGCCCCCGGCTTCAGCCGCTTGACGCGGAACGAGCGCGAGATCGTGGCCTCGGGGAAGACCCCCACGACCTCGCCCGACGTCACCAGGCGCCGGGCGTGGCGGTACGCGCTCGCGCCCGTCCAGCGCTCCACCCGCACGTGGCCCATCGCCCGCATCAGCCAGCCCACGACGGGAGCGTCGAAGACCGAGGCCTTGCTCATGAAGCGCACCAGTCGTCCCCGCCGGCGCGCCGCCCACTCCAGCAGCACGAAGTCGAGGTAGCCGGTGTGGTTGGCGGCCAGCACCGCGGCGCCGTCGCGCGGGAGGTGCTCGAGGCCGCGGGCGCGCAGGCGCACGCCCCAGCCGCGCAGCAGCAGCGCCCCGGCGCGGTTCACCCAGCGGTAGGTCCGGTCGCTGCGGGACGCTCGCGCGGCGGGGGTCGGGTCGGGTCTCACGTCGAGGGTTCGCCGCTGGGCCGTCGAAGGACGGGGCTGCTCGCGAGCGGGCCGCTCGACACCCGGAGCGCACCCGCCGTGAGCAGCGCTATCGCCGCGCCGTAGAGGACCATGACGGCCACCGACACCGGGGCCGTCCCCGGGTCCACGCGGCCCGCCTCGCCGAGGGCGATCAGGCCGTCGGAGACGAGGAACAGGGCCCCGCCGGCACCCGCCAGCCGGTCGACGCACGAGGACGTGACGGCGGTCGCGAGCAGCAGCACGGCGTAGACGGGCACGACCGGCCGCAGGTCGGCGGCGAGGCTGCCCCACGCCCACGCGACGAGCACGACCCCCGCCAGGACGTACGCGGACACCAGCAGGGCACGGGGACGGCGGTCGCGGACCGCGCCCGCGCGGACGAAGAGCGCGACGAAGCAGACGTGGGCGGCGGCGAACGACGCCATGCCGGCGACGAACAGGCCGTCGACCTCGAGCAGGAGGTCGCCGCCCAGGCACAGGACGAGCGCTGCCACGAGCAGCCTCGGGCCCCGCTCGGCGAGGACCCACGCCACGAGGACGGGCGCCAGCAGGCACTTCGTGACGCTGTCCCACGGGGCCAGGTCGGCGGCCAGGAGCACCAGGTGCACGGCCAGCACGGCGACGAACGCGACCAGGTACGGGGTCGTTCGCCACCCCTCGCCGCTGTGCCGCTCGTCCATCGGCGCAGGCTACCCGGCGGCGGAGTCGGGCCCTCGACGCGCCGTGCGGCGGGCCCGCTTGTCCTCGTACATCGACTGGTCGGCGCGCTGGAACGCCGCGTCGACCGGCTCGTCGCCGGGGAACACGAGCGACCACCCGAAGGAGGCCTCCACACCCTCGCGCTCGAGCGCGTCGCGGTAGCGCCGCAGCGTCCGGTTGAGCAGCCGCGGCGACACGTCCTCCACCAGGACGACGAACTCGTCGCCGCCGTACCGCGCGATGGTGTCGTGCTCGCCGCGGGCCCTGGTCAGCGCGAGCGCGGCGCGCTGCAGGAGGGTGTCGCCCGCGGCGTGCCCCTCCCGGTCGTTGACCTCCTTCAGCCCGTCGAGGTCGCACAGCACCACCGCCGCGAGGTCGCCGTAGGCGCTGGCGCGGACCGCGGCGTCGGCGAGCACGGAGTCCCAGCCGCGTCGGTTGACGAGGCCGGTGAGCGCGTCGGTCTGCGCCAGGGCCTCCGCCGTGCGTCGCTCCCGGTCGCCGCTCTCGGCCCGGCGGGCGAGCGACAGGTGGGCCCCGAGCAGGTCGCCGAGGACGGCGAGCAGCTCGGCGTCGACCTCGGCGCCCTCGAGCGGGTCGACGCCCAGGCCGCAGAGCATGCCGAACATCTCGCCCTGGCGGTCCCGGATGGGCACGCCGGCGTAGCTGCGCGTGGCCCCGATGCGCAGGTCGCTGTACTGCGGGTGCGTGGTGACGTCGTCGACGATCGCGTCGGCTCCGAGGTCGAAGGCCCGGTGGCAGTAGGACTGGTCCCACGGCCGGCGGTCGCCGACCGCCACGAGGGTGCCGCTCGTCGTGTGCAGGAAGACCTGCTCGGCCTCGATGCGCCGGTTCACCGACCAGTCGCTGATCGGCGTGCTGCGCCTCAGGTAGTCCACGACACGGTTCGCGACGGCGCTGAAGGTGTCGGTCCCCGTGACGGGGGAGAGCGGCTCCATGGCCTCCATCCTGTCAAGATTCCGGCGGTCCGCCGGGCAAGTCGACGGAACCAGTACCAGGAAGAGAGCGACAGTATCCGTCCTGGTACGCTCGCGGTGTCGTCCCCGTCGCCGGAAAGGTCGCCATGCCCGCCGATCGTCTGATGCCGACCTCCGAGTCGGCCGACCTCATCGCCCTCACGCGCGAGCTCGTCGACGACAAGCTGCGCCCGCGGGTCGACGAGGCCGAGCGCACCGCGACCTTCCCGCGCGACGTCTTCGCGCTGCTGGGTCGCGCCGGTCTGCTCGGCCTGCCGTACCCCGAGGAGCTCGGGGGCGGGGGGCAGCCGTACGAGGTCTACCTGCAGGTCGTCGAGGAGATCGCGTCGGCCTGGGCGGCCGTCGGCGTCGGGGTGAGCGTGCACGCGCTCTCCTGCTTCGGCCTGTTCGAGGCCGGCACGGACGAGCAGAAGCGGCGCTGGCTGCCCGACATGCTCGGTGGCGAGCTGCTGGGCGCCTACTGCCTGTCCGAGGCCCATGCCGGCTCCGACCCGGCCGCCATGCGCACGAAGGCGGTGCGCCAGGGAGACGACTACGTCATCAGCGGCGCGAAGGCCTGGACCACCCACGGCGGCCAGGCCGACTTCTACAAGGTCATGGCCCGCACCAGCGACGACGGAGGCCGGGGCATCTCCTGCTTCCTCGTGCCCGCCGACGCTGACGGGCTCACCGCCGACGTGCCCGAGCAGAAGATGGGCCTCATGTCGTCCACCACGGCCACCATGCTGTTCGACGGCGTCTGCGTGCCCGCCGAGCGACGCCTCGGGGCCGAGGGCCAGGGCCTGCCCATCGCCCTCGCGGGCCTCGACGCCGGGCGGCTCGGCATCGCCGCGGTCGCCGTGGGCGTGGCCCAGGGCGCCCTCGACGCCGCCGTCGCGTACGCCAAGGAGCGCGAGGCGTTCGGCCGGGCGATCATCGACCACCAGGGGCTCGGCTTCGTGCTGGCCGACATGGCCGCGGCCGTCGACTCCGCGCGGGCCACCTACCTGCACGCCGCCCGGCTCAAGGACGCCGGACGTCCGTACGGACGGGCCGCGTCGGTCGCCAAGCTCGTCGCCACCGACAACGCCATGCAGGTGACCACCGACGCCGTCCAGGTGCTCGGCGGTGCCGGCTACACCAAGGACTTCCCCGTCGAGCGCTTCATGCGCGAGACCAAGGTCATGCAGATCTTCGAGGGCACCAACCAGATCCAGCGGCTCGTCATCAGCCGCCACCTGAAGTAGGAGAGAGACATGCAGCTCACCGGAACCTCCGCCGTCGTCACCGGCGGCGCCTCGGGCCTCGGCGCCGCCACGGCCGCCGAGCTGGCCGCCGCCGGTGCGGCCGTCGTGGCGGTCGACCTGGCGCAGTCCATCGAGCAGGCGCCCGACGTCGCCGGCGTCACGTACGTCGAGGCCGACGTGACCGACGAGGCGCAGGTGCGCAACGCCGTCGCCGCCGCGTCCGAGCAGGCACCGCTGCGCGTCGCGGTCAGCTGCGCCGGCATCGGCACGGCCGGTCGCGTGCTCGGCAAGGGCGGCCAGGGGATCCACGACCTCGGGCTCTTCGCGCGCATCGTCAACGTCAACCTCGTGGGCACCTTCACCGTGCTCGCGGTCGCCGCCGAGGCGATGGCCGCCACGGAGCCGCTCGAGCACGGCCAGCGCGGTGTCGTCGTCAACACCGCGTCGATCGCCGCGTTCGACGGCCAGATCGGGCAGGCCGCGTACTCGGCGAGCAAGGGCGGCGTCGTCGGCATGACCCTGCCCACAGCCCGCGACCTCGCGCAGTACGGGATCCGTGTCAACACGATCGCGCCGGGCATCATCGACACGCCGATGCTCGCCACGGTCGGCGAGGAGA
Organism: Aeromicrobium sp. EU05-FHT14F07; assembly: GCF_058790455.1. Classification (NCBI taxonomy): domain Bacteria; kingdom Bacillati; phylum Actinomycetota; class Actinomycetes; order Propionibacteriales; family Nocardioidaceae; genus Aeromicrobium; species Aeromicrobium sp. EU05-FHT14F07. The sequence goes on along the minus strand of NZ_JBYTCR010000019.1, from coordinate 49,440 downwards.
TCCGCGCCGCCCTCGCGAAGGGCGTGCCGTTCCCGCAGCGCCTCGGCCGTCCCGACGAGTACGCCCAGCTCGTCCGGATGATCGTCGAGCACGACTACCTCAACGGCGAGACGATCCGCATGGACGGCTCGTTGCGGATGGCCCCGCGATGAGCGGGACGCGCGGCTGACCGGGACACTGACGCCATGACTGATGCCCCCGTCCTGCTCACGGTCGACGACGGCGTCGCCCACGTCGAGCTGAACCGTCCCGCCGCGTCGAACACGATCGACCTGCCCTTCACGGCGGCGTTCGCCGACGTGCTCACCCAGGTGCGCGACGACGACGCCGTGCGCGTCGTGCTGCTCACGGGTCGGGGTCGGATGTTCTGCGCGGGTGGTGACCTCGGCGCCATGGACGCGGCCGCCGACTCGTCGGCCTTCCTGCAGGAGCTCGCCGACGCGCTGCACGTCGGTGTCCGGCTGCTCGACGGGCTCGAGAAGCCGGTCGTCGTGGGGGTGCAGGGTGCGGCCGCGGGGGCCGGTCTGTCGCTCGTGCTCGGGGGAGACCTCGTGGTGGCGGGGCGCTCGGCGGCGTTCGTCACCGCCTACACGTCGGTCGGCCTGACGCCCGACGGCGGGCAGTCGTGGCTGCTGCCGCGCGTCGTCGGGCTGCAGCGCGCGCTGGAGCTCACGCTGACGCCGCGTCGGCTCTCCGCGGAGGAGGCGCAGGAGTGGGGGATCGTCACGCGGGTCGTCGACGACGAGGCCGTGGTCGACGAGGCGCAGGCGCTGGCCCGGCGGCTGGCCGACGGTCCCGCGCGGGCGCTCGGCCGGGCGCGGCGGCTGGTGCGGGGCTCCTTCGAGACGTCGCTGTCGGACCAGCTCGACCGCGAGGCGCGCACCATCGCCACATCGGTCGCGGAGCCCGAGAGCGCCGCCCTCATCACGCGGTTCCTCTCCCGCGACCGCTAGGACCCCTCCCCTCCCCCTCCTTTCCCCGCGTTGTGTGGGGTTGACGACGGTTTTCCGCGGAGATTCCGTCGCGAACTCCACAGAACGCGGCGAAAGGAAGGATCAGTCGGAGCGGGTGGCGTGGTCGACGAGCACGGCCAGCTGGTGGAAGGCGGCGGCGTCGTCGAGGCCGGTGTCGGCCTCCACGGCTCCGCGGTGGATCGCCTCGAGCACGAGCCCGGCGACCGACCCGACGAAGCGTGGGTCGAGCCGACGTCGACCCGAGGCCTCCACCAGCTCCTTGACCCGCTGGGCGGCGAGTCGGACGTTGTTGCGGTAGACCTCGCGGGCAGGCTCGTAGGCGTCGAGGTCGGCGAAGTAGGTGGGGCCGGCGGGTGCGAGCTCCTCGGCGATGGCGTCGAGGTAGACGCTGATCCGTCGGCCGCGGTCGGGCTCGGCCGCCACCCGCCGCTCGACGGCGTCGGTCGAACGTCGGAAGGACTCGCGCACCGTGGCCTGGATGATCTGCTCCTTGCTCGGCGCGACGACGTAGAGCGTCGTCTTCGAGCAGCCGAGCCGGCGGGCGAGGTCCTCCAGGCTGAACGCGAGGAAGCCCTCGGCGTGGAACAGCGGGATCAGCTCGTCGAGCAGCGCCTGGCGGCGCGCGTCGTCACGAGCGGCGACGCTCGTCGGTCGGACCATGCCCCGACCCTACCCCGCGCCAGTACCGGAGAGCGCCCGCCAGTACCGACGGGGCGTCCCAGGGAGCGGATCCGCACTGGGGCGACGGGGCGACATGCGGCTAGGGTCCTGCCGTGGACTCCTCGGGGGACAGGGTCGTGCTGACCGTGCTCGCTGGGGTCGCGCTGCAGTGCGACGGCCGGCCGGTCGCGCTGTCGAGCCTCGAACGCGCCCTGCTCGCGGGGCTCGCCGTGGGCGCCGGGTCCTCGAGCGACACGCTCGTCCGCTGGCTCTACGACGACGACCCGCCGACGTCGGCCAGGAACCGGGTGCAGGCGCTCGTCTCGGGGCTGCGACGCAAGTGCGCCGCCCCGCTGGTGCGCACGGCGGCGGACGGCTACCTCCTGGACGACGGCGTCGACACCGACGTCGGTCGGCTGCGAGCGTGCCGCGCCCGTGCGCGGGCGCGGGCGCAACGCTCCGAGGTCGGCTGTCTCGACGACTTCCGTGCCGCGCTGGACCTGGTGCCCGAGGAGATCCTGCTCGACGTCCGCTCGACGTCGGCCGTCGAGCTCGAACGGACGCGCCTCGCGGCCGAGCGGCTCGGTCTGTGGGAGGAGCACGTGGCTGCGGCCGTCGCGCTCGGCCGGGCCGACACGGTCGTGGCCGATCTGGGGCTGCTGACCGCCCTCCACCCGTTCCACGAGGGCCTGCTCGCCCACTACGTGCTCGCGCTCGCGTCCGTCGGACGCCGTGAGCAGGCGCTGCGCGTCTACCGCGAGGCGTTCGAGCGGCTCGACGTCGAGCTCGGGGTCGAGCCGTCGGACCTGCTGGGATCCGCCCACGCGCGGGTGCTGGACGGCGACGTCGTCCCGGTCCGTGCGTCCGACGCCGTGGCGCTGCCCGGAGCCGAGAGCGCGCTTCGACGTCCGACGGCACCCCGCACGCTCCCGCGGCGCTCACCGGGCTTCGTCGGCCGCACGCGCGAGCTCGAGGCCGTGCTCGACGCCGCGCGGCACGTCGACGACGGACCGGTGGTGGTGCACCTGACCGGTCTGCCCGGGATGGGCAAGTCGACGCTCGCGGTCGAGGTGGGCCACCGCCTGCGCGACCGGTTCCCGGACGGATCGCTGCACCTCGACGCCGGTCGCACGCCGACCGGGCCGGACGCCGCGGCGGCCCTCGGCACCTTCCTGCGCCTGCTCGGCACCCACCCGGAGGCCGTCCCGGCCGACGTCGCTGAACGGGCCGCCCTCTACCGCAGCCTGCTGCACGAGCGTCGCGTGCTCGTCGTGCTCGACGACGTGGGAGCCGACGTCGCGGCGTCGACCCTGCTCGACCTGCTGCCGGCGTCGGCGGGCTGCATGGCCCTCGTGGTCTCGCGCCGTGAGCTGCCGTGGCTCGACGCCGACGTGCGCGTGCCGGTCGGCTCGCTCTCGACGGGCGCGGCGCGCGAGCTGCTCGTCCGCGAGCTCGGCAGGGAGCGGGTCGAGCGCGACCAGGCGGACGCCGACCGGCTGGTGGCCGCCCTCGGTGCCACGCCGCTCGCTCTGCGGCTCGCGGCGGGTCGCGCGCGGCAGCGTCCCGACGTCGCGCTGGGGCGCCTGGCCGACCGGCTGTCCACCGGGGACGACGGGACCATGGCCTCCATCGCGGCGAGCCTCGCGGAGGTGTGGGAGCAGCTGCCCGACGAGGTCCAGGAGGCGGCGCACCGCGTCGCGCGGCTGCGGCTGCCCGCGTTCAGCGCCTGGGTGCTCGGGGCGTTGCTCGGCGACGACCACGCGGGGGACCGCGCGATCGACGCCCTGAGCGCGTTGCACCTCGTCGAGCCCGTCCGGCACCTCGGGCAGACCACCCAGTTCCGGCTGCACGACGTCGTCGCAGGCTTCCTGCGCGGCACCGATGCCCACGACGACGACCCGTCGCCGGCGGTGCGGGTGGCGGAGCTGCTGCTCGACCGGGGACGTCCGGCGCACCGGGCCCACCCGACGCAACTCGTCCCGGAGCCCCCGGACCGGGCGCGCTCGGCAGCCTCGACCACGCCGTCGCACGGGGCTCGACAGGTTGGTGTTCGACAGGGTGGGGCTCGACAGGGCGGGGATCGGGAGACCTGGGACCGGACGTCGGCGGTGCGGTTCTTCGCGACGGAGAACGCGACGGCGCGCGTCCTGGCCGCGTCGTTGACCCACCACCGGCCCGACCTCGCCTGGCGGCTCCTGGTCCTCGTGGCGCCCGCGCACCACGGCGCGCCGGCCGAGGAGGAGTGGGTGACCTGCCTCGACCTCGTGGGCGGTGTCCTCGAGGCAGCCGCGTCCGACGACCTCGACGCGGCGACGGGTCGTGCGCACCTCGACCTGTGCCGTGCCTGGCACCTGCAGGCCCGGGCGTCGTCGTCGGAGCAGGCCGCGCAGCTGGCGGAGTCCGCGGCGGGCCGTCTGCTCGCCGCCGGCCACCCGCGTGCCGCGGCGGCCGCCCACGTGGTGACGGCGTCGGCCGCGCTCGCGCTCGGTCGTCGGGTCGCGGCCGTGGCGGCGCTCGACGCGGCGACGGAGGCGCTCGAGGGCGTGGACGACCCGGTCCTCGCCGGCTGGGTGGCGAACGGCCGGGGCACCGTGCACAACGACTACGACGAGAACGAGGCCGCCGCGGTGGCCTTCGCGCACGCGCGGGCCCTGCTCGAGCCGACCGCGGCCCGGGCCGGGTACCGGCAGGCCACGCTTGAGCTGTCGCGGTCGTACCGTCGCCTCGGTGTGCTGGGGGAGGCCCAGACCCTCATCCTCGAGGTGGTCGGCCTGCTCGAGGACGACGGGGACGACTACGACCGCGGGTACGTGCTGGACGCCCAGGCGGAGGTCGCGGTCGCGCTCGGCCGGGGTGCCGACGGCGTCGAGCTCGCGCGCAGCGCGCGGGAGTGGGCGGTCCGGTCGCGTGACGCGTTCGTCGCCGCGCGGGCTCGTCGCACGCTGGCGGGAGCGTTGCGTCTGGAGGGCCGCGACGCCGAGGCGGAGGTGGAGCTGCGGCTCGCGGTGGCCGAGCTGACGGCGCTGGGCCGCCAGCTCAGTGCTGCCGCGGCCTGGCGTGCCCTCGGCGCGCTGCTGCAGGACGTCGGACGTGCCGAGGAGGCCGCGGAGGCTCTCCGGCTCGAGCGGGAGGCCTCCGCGGCTGCTCAGGCGGTGGGCCCGCCTCCTGGCGCGGCCCCCGCCCTCACTCCACCGACGTGAAGCCGCGGAACGTCTTGTTGTTGATCGTCGGTCCGTCGGCGTCCCAGGGGTAGTACTTGAAGGCGATCTCGTCGCCGCCGACGTTGCCCTCGACGGTGTAGATCTTGTTCCCGTTGACGTCGACGACCACGCCGACGTGCCCGCCGGTTCCGCTGTTGTTCCTCCACACGAGCACGTCGCCGGGGAGCGGACGCGCGGTCGACGACGCCGAGAAGGCCTTGAAGCGCGAGCCGGTCTGGTCTGCCCAGCTCTGCGAGGCGGGGTAGGACCGCGGAATGGCCGGGAAGTCGTCCTTCGACGGAACGAGGCGGTTGGTCCAGGCCCAGGCGGCGAAGTACCCGCACCACTCGTCGCCGTTGTAGTCGTTGAACAGGTTCTTGTTCGTGTTGCTGCCGCCGTACTCGAACAGGTTGCGGTTCTCGACCGGCGTGCTGTTGCGCTTCGTGCCGTAGCGGTCGATGTACGGCAGGGGCTTGCCGAGCGCCCACATCGCGCGGTCCACCACGGCCTGGCGGTTCGCGGAGATCGCCGTGGCGGACGACGTGGAGCTGGTGCCGGCGGTGTCGGCGTGCGCGGACCCGGCGACGGCCGGTCCGGCGAGGAGGGCCGCTGTGGTGAGGGCCGCGGCGGCGAGACGGGTGCGCTTCATGAGGTGACCTCGGTTCGTGGGTGCCTGGCGACGCCGGTCGGCGCCGTGCCCGAGCCTGCCGGGGGCCGCTGCGAAGTCGCTGCGAACGACTCGGAGCGTGATCGCAGGGCTCGTCGACAGGCTCTCGGCATCGGTGCGACGGGGGTCGCGCCACGACACCAGGAGGACTGATGAACCGACGACGGACGATCGCCCTGACGGTCGCAGCGGCTGCGCCCGCGACCCTGCTGGCCGGCTCGCTCGCGGCTGCCGCCACCGCGGCACCCACCGCGAGCGAGGCGGCTGCGTCGCAGGCCCGGCCACCGCTGCAGGTGCCCTTCCGCTGCGGCGAGGCCTGGCCGGTGAAGACGTACAGCAACCACACGCCCAACCGTCTGGCGGTGGACTTCAACATCGCCGGGTCGTCCGACGCCGGGCGTCCCGTGCTGGCGAGCGCCTCCGGCAAGGTGATCGGCGTCTCGCAGCGCTTCTCGAGCTACGGCCACGCCGTCGAGATCGACCACGGGAACGGCTGGCGCAGCTTCTACGCCCACCTGCAGGAGAAGAGCATCACCGTCTCGGTGGGGCAGCAGGTCTCGCCGATCACGCAGATCGGCCGCGTCGGCAGCACCGGCAAGAGCACCGGACCGCACCTGCACTACGAGCAGCGCCAGGTGGTGGACGGGCGGTCGGTCCTGCGCCCGGTGATCCTCAACGGGCACGCGTTCAACTACGACAAGACGGACGCGCAGACGTTCACGCGTCCCTGCTGACCCGCTGCGCGCGCGGCGCCGTGGACTCCTGTCCCGGCGCCGCACGGTCGCGCGTCAGGAGACGACGTCCTCGAGCGGCCTCGCCGGACGGCCGGTGAGGTCCTCCACGGCCGAGGAGACGGCGGCGAGCCGGCCCTCGCGGATGGCCGTGCCGAACGAGGCGAGGAGCTGGGCGACCGGCGTCGGCAGCCCGGCCTGCTCGAGACCGGCGACGTAGGCGGCGTCGTCGACGTGGACGACCTCGACCGGCTCGCCCCGGCGCTGGGCCGCGAGCGTCGCGATGTCGTCGGCGGTGACCGCTCGCGGACCCGTGACGTCGAGGGCGACGTCGTCGAGCTCGGTGCTCAGGAGGGCGGCGACCGCCGCGGCGGCGCAGTCGGCGCGGGTCACGTACGCGGCGCCACCGTCGCCGGTGTTGGTGACGTGCTGGCCCGAGGCGGCCGCCTGCGCGACGGTGTCGGCCTGCATGTCGGCGTAGAGGTTGTTGCGCAGGAACGTCCAGCGCAGGCCGCTGTCCCGCAGGTCCTGCTCGGTGGCGCGGTGGTCGGGCGTCACGGCGGCGGGGTTGTCCTCCGTGGGTGAGGTGACCGACGTGTACAGCACGCGGCGCACGCCGGCGGCCTTCGCGGCCTCGATCGCACGACGCTGGCCCTCGACGCGGCTGCCGACGGCGTCGGTCGAGACGAGCAGCAGCTCGTCGACGCCCTCGAAGGCGGTGGCGAGGGTGGTCGGGTCGTCGAAGTCGGCGGCGCGCACGGTGACGCCGGGGCGGTCGATCTTCTCGGGGGAGCGCGTCAGCAGGACGACGTCGGACGCGTCGACCTGCTCGAGGAGGTGGTCGGCGGTGAGCGAGCCGAGCTGGCCCGAGGCTCCGGTGATGGCGTAGGTGGTCATGGTGTCCCCATTCGTGTGCAGAGTGATTGCGGTTGTTGTAACTATAACCACGCTGATGATGGATGTGCCAGACTGGGGGCATGGCCAGTCCGCAGAGCACCCAGTTCGCCGTGGCGGTGCACGTGCTCACCTACCTCGCCGGTGCTGGGGCGGGGCCGGGGTCGCGGACGGGTCGACTCGTCGGGGCCACCGAGCTGGCGGCCAGCACGCAGGTGACCGCCGTGCACGTCCGTCGGGTGCTCGCGCCGCTGCGCGAGGCGGGACTCCTGGCCTCGACGCCCGGTGCGCGCGGCGGCTGGCGGTTGCTGGTCGACCCCGCCGACATCCGGCTCGACACGGTCTGGCGGCTCGTGCGCGGCGAGGAGCCCGTGCTGGCGATCCACCTGCCCAGCCCCCGCTGCCCCGTGGGACGCAGCATCCAGGACGGTCTCACCCGGGTCGACGCCGAGGTCGCCCGAGCCACCGAGGCGACCCTCGCCCGCACGACCGTCGCCGACCTCGTCCCCCGCTGACCGTGACGTTTCGGCCCCGATCCGCCGCGGATCGGGGCCGAAACGTCACGCTCAGCGGGGTGGGGGAGGGGGGTGGTGGCCCGCTCGCAGGCTCAGGCCCGCGAGGAGGAGGTCGAGGCCGGCCCGGAACTGGTCGGAGTCGTCGTGGTCGGCGAACACGTCGACGATGGTGTGCAGGAACGGCCACTCGTCGGGGTCGAGCTCGCGCCACTCGGCCACGGTCCGGGCCAGGTAGTCCGAGCGCGTGGTGCTGCCGTCGACGACCTCCTCGGGCGGCTGCTGGCCGAGGTCGGCCGCGATGCCGATGACGTAGCCGATGACGGCCGACGCGGCGTTGAACGTCTCGAGCGGGTCCAGGCCCAGGCGGAGCACGTGCTGGCCGACCCGCTCGTAGTAGCGCAGCGAGTTGGGCTGCGACCCGGTGTTGCGCATGAAGTAGGCGCCGAGCCACGGGCGGTCGGCCACGGCGTCGAAGAGGGCGATCGCGGTACGGCGCAGGTCGTCGACCGGGTCGCCGTCGACGAAGCCGTCCGTGGCGTCGAGGACGCCCTCGAGGACGAAGTCGGCGGCGCGCTCGAGCAGCTCGTCCTTGCTCGAGACGTACCAGTAGATGCTGGCCACGCCGCCGCCCAGCCGTGCGGCGAGCGCGCGGAACGTCAGGGCGGGCTCGCCGGCCTCATCGAGGAGCCTGACCGCCTCCGTGAGGACGGACTCCATCGAGTGGGTGGTCCGGCTGCGCGGGGGCGGCTGACGTCGCGGCGGGCCGGGTGGGCGCGGCTGGCGGGGCGCGCCGGCGGCAGGTCGTCGGGGACTCACCCTTGCATCCTATCGAACGATGTTCTATCGTCTCGAACAGCGTTCGACAGTCGAACGCTGTTCGATGCTTCCGGAGGTGGCTCATGACGACCACGACCACAGCTCCGACGACCCGCACCTACCCCTCGCTGCGCGCCGCCTGGATCCCCCTCACCGCCCTCTGCCTCGCGTTCTTCGTCGAGATGGTCGACAACACCCTGCTGTCGATCGCCCTGCCCACCATCGGCCGCGACCTGCACGGCACCACCACGTCGCTGCAGTGGGTCACCGGTGCCTACGCCCTCACCTTCGGCGGCCTCATGCTCACCGCCGGGTCGGTCGCCGATCGCTTCGGCCGCCGCCGCGTGCTCCTCGTCGGGCTCGCTGCCTTCGGCACCATCAGCCTGGGCGCGCTGCTCGTCGGCTCGACGGCCGAGCTCATCGCCCTGCGCGCCGCGCTCGGGCTCTGCGCCGCCGCGATGGCGCCGATCACCAACTCGCTCGTGTTCCGCCTCTTCGACGACGAGGCGCTGCGGCGTCGCGCGTTCCCGATCATGATGATGGTCGGCATGGCCGGCTTCGTGCTCGGACCCGTGCTCGGCGGCACGGCGCTCGAGCACGTGGGGTGGGAGTGGCTGCTCGCCGTGAACGCGCCCATCGCGCTCGTCGCCTGGGTCGGGGTGCGCGTCGGCGTTGCCGCGGACCACGCCGACGACCTCACCGACGACGCGCTCGACCTGCCCGGTGCCGTGCTCAGCGTCGCCGCGATCGGTCTCGGCGCGTACGCCCTGACGAGCGGCGTCGAGCGCGGCTGGCTGTCGGCCGTCACCCTCGCCTGCGTGCTCGGGTCGGTCGCCGCCGCGATCCTCTTCGTCCGGCACGAGCGCCGCACCGCCTCGCCCATGCTCGACCTCGACGTCTTCCGCCGCGGCACGGTGCGCGGGGCGACGATCGCGCAGCTCGGCACCTCCGTCGCGATGACCGGCGTGATGTTCTCGCTCGTCCTGCACTTCCAGTACGCCTACGGCTGGAGTCCCGTCCGTGCCGGCCTGGCGAACCTGCCGATGATCGTCACGATGCTGCTGTCGAACCCGCTGACCGAGACCATGGTCAAGCGGTTCGGGCACCGCGTCGCGTGCCTCGTCGGCGCCGGTCTGCTCGCCGTCGGCCTGCTCGGGATGGGGTACGCCGTCGAGCACGGGTACCTCGCCATCCTCGTGGCGATGGTCGTGATGGTGATCGGCCTGCGCACCGTCATGATGACCTGCGCCGTCGCGCTGATCGGCGCGATGCCCGGCAACCGGACGTCGCTCGGCGCCGCGCTGAACGACACCGCGCAGGAGCTCGGCACGAGCGTCGGCACGGCTCTCGTCGGCACGCTGCTGGCAGCGCTCGTGGTGCAGGTCCTGCCGACCGGCGCGTGGACGCCCGAGCTCGTGGCGTCGTTCTTCCACGGCGAGCGGATCGTCTTCCTCGTGCTGGCCGTCGTGGCCGGCTCGATCGCCGCCTACGGCGCGAGCACCCTCACCGACTCCCACGAGACCGAGGAGGCCTGACCCCACCTCCCACCTCCCACCTGCGCTGAGTGTGACGTTTGCGGGCCCGATCGACGCGATCAGGCCCGCAAACGTCACACTCAGCGGGAAAGGGAAGGGGAGAGGCGGAGGAGGAAGAGGTCCATGACCCAGCCGGCCTCGTCCTTGGCGGCTGCCCGGGCGCGGGCGACCTCGTCCGCGACGTCGGCGACCCGGCCGGCCACGAGCCGCTCCGACGGCGACCCGAGGTTGGCACCCCACCAGACGTGCCAGTCGTCGAGGCCGGTCAGGTCGGTCCCGGAGGTCAGGAACACGACGACGTTGCGCTGGCCCTGCTCGACCGCCTCGCGCAGGCGCCGCTCGGTCGTCACGTGCACGGGCTGCCCGACCTCGTGCAGCACGATCCGGTGCCGCGCGGCCAGCAGCTGGAGCGCGGAGATGCCCGGGAGGACCGACCAGTCGAAGGTCACCGCACCGCGCGCGAGCACCCGCTCCACCACGCGGACGGTCGAGTCGTAGAACGCCGGGTCGCCCCACACGAGGACGACGGCGTCGCCGTCCGGGTGCTCGACGAGCGCCCGCTCCCAGGCCTCGGCCCGCGCCTCGTGCCAGTCGCCGACGACGCCCTCGTAGCCCGCCGCGGTCGACGTCGACGCGGCCGACCGGTCACGCTCGGGGTCGATCACCTCCACGACCTGAAGGTCGGGTGCGTGGTGGGCGATCAGCTCACGACGCGCGGCGGCCAGGGGGTCGCCCGCCCGCTTCACCGTCACCAGCGCCACCGACGCCGACCGCAGCGTCGCCACGGCCTCCAGCGTCAGGTGGTCCGGATGGCCCAGGCCGATCCCGACCAGGGTCAGTCGCCGCCCCCCGCGGTCATGGAGCCCCGGCACCCCCGCCGGGGTCAGCCGCCGCGCACCGCCCAGCCGGGTCACGCGTGCCGGTCCTCCAGGTCGCCCTCGAGGTCGAGGTACACCTGCTGCATGGCCGCGACGACCTCCGGGTCGGGCTCGGCCCACAGACCCCGCTCGGCCGCCTCGCCCAGCCGCTCGACGATGCCGCGCAGCGCCCACGGGTTCGACGTCCGCATGAACTCCTGGTTGGTCTCGTCGAGGACGTACTCGGTGGCGAGCTTCTCGTACATCCAGTCGTGCACGACGCCGGCCGTCGCGTCGAAGCCGAAGAGGTAGTCGACGGTGGCCGCCAGCTCGAACGCGCCCTTGTAGCCGTGGCGCTGCATGGCCGAGATCCAGCGCGGGTTGACCACGCGGGCGCGGAACACGCGCGTGGTCTCCTCCTGCAGCGTGCGGGTGCGCACCGCGTCGGGCGTGGTCGAGTCGCCGACGTACGCCTTCGGCTCGGCGCCGGTGAGCGCGCGGACCGTCGCGACCATGCCGCCGTGGTACTGGAAGTAGTCGTCGGAGTCGGCGATGTCGTGCTCGCGGGTGTCGATGTTCTTCGCGGCGACCGCGATGCGCCGGTAGTTGGCGCGCATGTCCTCCGCGGCGGGCCGGCCGTCGAGGTCGCGGCCGTAGGCGAACCCGCCCCACGCCGTGTAGACCTCGGCGAGGTCGTCGTCGGTCTTCCAGTTGCCGGCCTCGATGACCTGCAGGATGCCCGCACCGTAGGAGCCCGGCTTGGAGCCGTAGATGCGGGTCGTGGCGCGACGCTGGTCGCCGTGCTCGGCGAGGTCGGCCTCCGTGTGTGCGCGGACGTAGTTCTGCTCGAGCGGCTCGTCGAGCTCGGCCACCTGGCGGATGGCGTCGTCGAGGATGCCGATGACGTGCGGGAACGCGTCGCGGAAGAAGCCGGAGATGCGGACGGTGACGTCGATGCGCGGGCGGCCCAGCTCCTCCAGCGGCACGACGCGCAGGCCGTTGACGCGGCGCGAGGCCGGGTCCCACTCGGGCTCGACGCCGATCAGCGCCAGCACCTCGGCGACGTCGTCGCCCGACGTGCGCATGGCCGACGTGCCCCAGACCGAGAGGCCGACGGAGCGCGGGTACTCGCCGGTGTCGGACAGGTGCTTCTCGAGCAGCGAGTCGGCCATCGCGCGGCCGGTCTCCCAGGCCAGTCGGGACGGCACGGCCTTGGGGTCGACGGTGTAGAAGTTGCGGCCGGTGGGCAGCACGTTGACGAGGCCACGCAGCGGCGAGCCGGACGGACCGGCGGGGATGAAGCCGCCCTCGAGCGCGTGCAGCACGTGGTCGAGCTCGTCGGTGGTCTGCGCGAGGCGCGGCACGACCTGCTCGGCGGCGAACCGCAGCACGTCGCGGACGACCGGGTCGTCGTGCAGGCCGTCGACGGCGGCGGTGTCCCAGCCGGCGTCCTCCATGCCCTGCACCAGGGCGCGGGCCTGCTCCTCGACGGCGTCGATGCGCTGCAGCGACTCGCGGTCCTGCCCCTCGGTGTCGCCCTGCAGGCCGAGCGCGGCGCGCAGGCCGGGGACGGCACCGGTCTCGCCACCCCAGATCTGCGCCGCGCGCAGGATCGAGAGCACGAGGTTCACGCGCGCCTCGCCGCCCGGCGCCTGGCCGAGGACGTGCAGGCCGTCGCGGATCTGGGCGTCCTTGATCTCGCAGAGCCAGCCGTCGACGTGGAAGATGAAGTCGTCGAAGCCCTCGTCGTCGGGCTGGTCGTCGAGGCCGAGGTCGCGGTGCATCTCCGCGGCCCGCATGTGGGTCCAGATCTGCTCGCGGATGGCCGGGAGCTTGGCCGGGTCCATCGCGCCGATGTTGGCGTACTCGTCGAGCAGCTGCTCGAGCTTGGCGATGTCGCCGTAGCTCTCCGCACGCGCCATCGGCGGGATGAGGTGGTCGACGATCGTGGCGTGCGCGCGCCGCTTGGCCTGCGCACCCTCGCCCGGGTCGTTGACGAGGAACGGGTAGATCAGCGGCAGGTTGCCGATCGCGGCGTCGGTGCCGCACGACGCCGACAGCGCCGCGTTCTTGCCCGGCAGCCACTCCATCGAGCCGTGCTTGCCGAGGTGGACGACGGCGTGCGCCCCGAACCCCCCTCCTGACGGCGGAGTTTCCACCCAGCGGTACGCGGCGAGGTAATGGTGCGACGGCGCCATGTCGGGGTCGTGGTAGATCGCGACCGGGTTCTCGCCGTAGCCGCGGGGCGGCTGGATCATCAGCACGACGTTCCCGGCGCGGATCGTGGCGAGGACGATCTCCTGCTCACCGTTCACGAAGAGCCTGCCCGGCGCGGGCCCCCACGCGTCGAGCATCGCGTCGCGCAGGTCGGGGTGGAAGCGATCGAACCACTCGGCGTACCGGCCGGCGGGGATCCGCACGTGGCTCTCGGTGAGCTGGGTGTGCGTGAGCCACTCCTCGTCCTGGCCGCCGGCGTCGATGAGCGCGTGGATGAGCGCGTCGCCGGCCTCGGTCAGGTCGTCGAGCTCGAGGCCCGGGATCTCGCCCGGGGCGCCGAGGTCGTAGCCGGCGTCGCGCATGGCGCGCAGCAGGCGGATCGTCGAGGCGGGGGTGTCGAGGCCGACGGCGTTGCCGACGCGGCTGTGCTTCGTCGGGTACGCCGACAGCATGAGCACGACCTTGCGCTCGGCCGGCGGCGTGTGGCGCAGGCGGGCGTGCGCCGCGGCGATGCCGGCCACGCGGGCGCTGCGCTCGGGGTCGGCGACGTAGCGGGGCAGCCCGTCCTCGTCGACCTCCTTGAAGGAGAACGGGGCGGTGATGATCCGGCCGTCGAACTCCGGGATGGCGATCTGGTTCGCGGAGTCCAGCGGCGAGACGCCGTCGTCGGACGCCTCCCACTCGGCGCGGCTCGACGTGAGGCTCAGGCCCTGCAGGATCGGGATGTCGAGGGCCTTGAGCCGCGCGACGTCCCACGACTCGTCGTCGCCGCCGGCGCTGACGGTGCCGGGCTTGGTGCCGCCGGCCGCGAGCACGGTGACGATGAGGGCGTCGAGGCTCGCCATCTCCTCGAAGAGGGCGTCCGGCGCGGCGCGCAGGGAGGAGCTGAAGATGGGGACGCCGACGGCGTCGCCGGTGGCGTCGATCGCATCGGCCAGCGCGTGCGCGAAGCCGCTGTTGCCGCTCGCCTCGTGGGCGCGGTAGTAGAGGACGCCGATGCGGGCCTTGCCGGCGTTCTCCGCGGCGTCGGCGCCCTGCGGGCGGGGGGCCAGGCCCCACTCCGGGAGAACCTTCGGGGGCTCGAAGCCTTCACCCGTCAGCAGGACGGTGTCGGACAGGAAGGCGTGCAGCTGGGCGAGGTTCTCCGGACCGCCCTCGGCGAGGTACACGTGGGCGTCGGCGCACACGCCGATCGGCACCGTCGACTGCTCCATCAGCTCGGCGCTGGGCGACTGCTCGCCCCCGAGCACGACCATCGGCTTGCCGGTGGCGCGGATGCGCGCGAAGCCGGAGCAGAGGTCCTGCGGCGAGCCGAGGATGCGCGCGACGACGAGGTCGGCCGCCTCGATCGCGGCGGCCATGTCGGTGTGACCCGGCTTGGCCGGGTTCGCGTACACGTAGTCGGCGCCGCTGGCGCGCGCCGAGAGCAGGTCGGTGTCGGACGTCGAGAGCAGCGCGATGCGGGTCATCGGGGTTCCTCCTCGGGGTTCTCGCCCCGGACGGCGGGAGTCGCCGCGAAGGGTGTCTGGCTTTACCTGCTCGCAGGCGTCACAGTGGCGGAACCGCGCCGGACTCGCACCGGCTTCCCCGACCCGCGGCGACGGGTCCCGGCCAGCCTAGTCGTCGGACCGCCCGAACCCCCTATCGGTGGGCGACGACGACGGCTGACGCCGCCCACGAGTGGTACGCTTTCTCGTACCACCGAAGGAGGCGTCATGGCGATCACGGCGAGCGAGGCGCGGCGGGAGCTCTTCCCGCTCATCAAGACGATCAACGAGGACCGTGTGCCGGTGGAGGTCACGTCGAAGCACGGATCGGTCACCGTCATGGCCACCGAGGACTACGACGCGTGGGTCGAGACGGCCTACCTGTTCCGCTCGCCCGCCAACGCGCGTCGTCTGCTCGACGCCGCCGACGCCGCCCGGGTCGGAGAGGTCGAGCGGCACGGGCTGGTGGATTGATCTCCTTCACGCCTCAGGGCTGGGAGGACTACGTGTCCTGGCAGGTCACCGACCGCAAGACCCTGAAGCGGCTCAACCGGCTCATCGAGGACGCCGTGCGGGATCCGTTCTCCGGCATCGGCAAGCCCGAACCGCTGAAGTACGGCGTCGCCAACGCCTGGTCGCGACGCATCGACCAGGAGCACCGACTCGTCTACCTCGTCGCCGACGACGCGATCGTCATCCTGCAGGCCCGCTACCACTACTGAGGACGCAGTCGCCGCAGGTGCCGCCGCCGGGGATCCGGTAGAAGAGGCAGCAGGAGCGGCGTCGGAACGGCAGGTCGGGCTCTCCGGTGCCGTCGAGGTACGGGTGCGCGAGCGCCCGGGCGCCCACGTCGAGCGCGCGGTCGGCGAGGTCGGGGCGCGCGAGGGTGGCCATGCGCAGCGCGCCGAACACCGCCGAGGCCGCGTTGCCCGCCAGCACCTTCGCCGAGACCGAGTGCTCCGCACGCAGGCGCGCTGCGAGCGGGGTGACGACGTCGTCCAGGACGGCGTCGAGGTCGGGCCGCGACCACGCGCCCGCGGCGAGGGGGAGCGTGCCCGTCGGACGCTCGCGCCAGTGCAGGTCAGCCGGCGCGTCGACGTCGAGGAGCATCGCGCCCAGGGTCGGCGACAGCAGGCGCGCGAACAGGCCGAGCGACGCCACCGACGCCGCGACCCGGGGCTCCACCGCCTGCCGCCCGTGGCCCGGAACCGCCGCCGGGGACCGTTCCGCGAGCGCGAGGTGCGTCGCCACCACGCGCGTGTGCAGGTAGCTGCCGCCCACGAGGTCGGCCAGGGGGTGCCAGCCGTCGCCCTCGACGGTCCGCTCGACGGCGAAGAACTCGCCGAGGCGGTCCAGCTCAGCCACGACCGCTGCTCACGACGCGTCGTCGTCGGTGCGGTCCTGGGTGGCCTGCTCGCGGTCGCGCTCCCGCTCCAGCTCGCGCTTGAGCCGGTCGAGCGTGCGCCGGATGTTGCCGCGCTGGAACGTCGCGAAGGAGTCGCGCCCGGTGGCCACCCGGTCGAACACCGACGCGGTCCAGTCCGGCCAGCCGGTGCGACCGTCGAGCCACGTCTCGGTCACCAGCGTGCCGCCCACGGCCGGCTCGAACGTGTACTCCCACGACGCCACGCGCACCGGCAGCAGTCGTCGACCCGGGCCCCACGCGCGGACGTCGAACGCGAAGCGTCGACCCGGGTCGGCGGCCGTCACGACGCAGCGCGTGTGCCAGCGGGCGCGACCGCGCCGGTTGGTGCCGACGAACACCGTGCCGACGCCGATCGGTGCGGCGGGGTCGGCGAGCTCGGCGCCCGTGTTCTCCGGGCTCCAGCGCCCCATCTGCCGGACGTCGCTGAGCGCGGCGTAGACCACGTCGGGCTGGACGCCGACCACCACGGTGTCGCTGACGGTGAGGGCTCGGGACATGGACGGGAGGCTACCCGCGGCGCCGTCGCCGCGCCGGCGCGAGGGGACCGTCACCAGCCCCTCCCTCACGAGCACCACCCTCACCAACGCCGGGCCCACGCGGCCACCGACCGCACGGTCGCCGACGGGTCGGTGCCGAGCCGCGCGAGCAGCTCGGAGGGTGCTGCCGGGTTCGCGGCCACCCACCCGCGGACCGTCTCGTGCGCGTCGGTCGCGAGGCGACCGAGCAGGTCCGGCGACGCGGAGGGGTTGCGGGCCGCGGCGCACCGGACGCCGACGTCGGGGTCGTCGGCCAGCCGGCCGAGCGCCTCCGGCGACGCGAGCGACGAGCCCGCCGCCGCGGCCCGCACCGCGGCGTCGGGCGACGTGGCCATGTCGGCCACCCGTCGCCGCTTCGACGCCGACGCCTCCGGCGAGCGGAACGTCGAGACCGGGCGGGGGTCGTCGCCCGCCGCCCTGACCCGGGCCAGCTGCTCCGCGGTGAAGAACCCGATGCACGACATGCTCGCCCGCCCCTCAGGAACCCGCGCGGGCGTTGACCTCGTAGGAGGTGTTGATCGACTCGAAGAAGTTGACGAGCTGCAGCGTGTCGTTGGCGGTTGCCATCCACTTGGCCGGGTTCGCCACGCCGTAGTGCGGCTCGAAGCCGAGCTCCTCCAGGCGCCGGTCGGCGAGGTAGCGGACGTAGGTGTTGATGTAGTCGGCGTTGAGCCCGAGGATCCCGTGCGGCAGGAGGTCGCGGTTGTAGGCCTCCTCCATCGCGACCGCGTCGAGGATCATCTGCCGGATCTCCGCGGCGAACTCCTCGGTGGCGATCTCGGGGTTCTCGTCGAGGACCGTGAGGACCAGGTTGATGCCGAACTTCAGGTGCAGGCTCTCGTCGCGCACGATCCAGTCGACGAGGGAGCCGAAGTTGCGCAGCAGGTTCCGCTGGCGGAAGCTCAGCGCCACCATGAAGCCGGAGTAGAACCAGATCCCCTCGAGGATCACGTTGTAGGCGACGAGGTTGCGCACGAAGTCCTGCTTGCCCTCGGTGGTCGTGATGTCGAGGGTCTGCTCGGTCATCCGCTGGATGAAGCGCACCTCGAAGGCCTCCTTCGCGGCCATCGAGGGGACGTTCACGTGCGACTCGTACGCCGCGACCCGGTCGATCGGGAACGTCTCCAGCACGTACTCGAAGCTCATGCAGTGGTTCGCCTCCTCCCACATCTGCTTCGCGAGGTAGAGGTGGCACTCCGCCGCGTTGACGTAGGGGTACACGCCGAACGCGAGCGCCTTGTTGACGAGCAGCTCGTTCGGGTTGAAGTAGCTCATGAGGAAGGTCAGCGCGTGGCGCTCGTCGTCGCTCATGCGCTCGAAGTCGGCGAGGTCCTCGCCGAGCTGCACCTCGTTGGGGAACCACGTGTTGGCGACGGCCTGGTCGTACAGCTCCATCGCCCACGGGTAGGTGACGGGCTTGAGCAGCAGGCCTTCCTGGATGCCGGTGCCGAGGATGGGCATGGGGGTGTCTCGCTCTCTCCCTGAGCGTGACGTTCGCGGGCTGATCGGGGCCGATCCGGCCCGCAAACGTCACACTCAGCGGTGGGGTGGGGTGGTGGCTACTGGCAGGACTCGCACTGCAGGCGTTCCTGCGGGTCGATCGGGCAGGCGGACCCGTCGACGACGTCGAGCTCCTGGACCGCGTCGGGGACGACGGGCGTCGGCTCCTCGACGACTGTGGTCAGGGTCGGGGCCGGTGCCGGGGCCGCGGTGGCGGCGCCGAACCCGCGGCGGGCGCCGAAGCCCCGTCCGCTCGACGTCGCCGCACCCTGGGGGGTGACCGCCTCGGCCTTGTTGACCTTGACGGTGCTCTGCTCGGCCGTGTGCCGCGGCATCATGTGCAGGTAGTAGGTGGTCTTGACACCCATCCGCCACGCCGCGGCGTACAGCTCCACCATGTCCCCGACGTCGCGGCTGGCGAGGTAGATGTTGCGGCTGATGGCCTGGTCGATCCACTTCTGTGCGCGGGCCGCCACCTGGAGGAACGCGTACGGCGACAGCTGGAAGCTGGTCCGGTAGATCTCGACGAGGTCGGCGGGTGCGCCCTCGACCTTCGACAGGTCGCCCTGGTGGCGCAGCAGGTCCTCGCGCAGCGTCTCCCAGAGGCCGCGTTCGCGCAGATCCTCGACGAGGTTGCGGTTGACCTCGAGGAACTTGCCCGCGGCCGTCGCCCGGCTGAAGATCTGGCTGAACTGCGGGTCCAGGCCGGGCGTGGTGCCGGCGACGAGGCCGATCGAGGCGGTCGGCGCGATGGCCATGAGGGTGGAGTTGCGGATGCCGCCGCTGACCTTGGCGCGCAGCGTGTCCCAGTCCAGGCGGGAGCGGCGCGTGACGTCGACGGGCACGCCGCGGTCGGCCTGGAGCAGGTCGAGGGAGTCGAACGGGACGAGGCCCTGGCTCCAGCGCGACCCGGCGAAGTTGGGGTACGCGCCCCGCTCGCGGGCGAGGTCGGCCGAGGCGTCGATCGCGTGCCAGCTGACGAACTCCATGACCTCGTCCATGAGGTCGTAGGCGCGCTCGCTCTCGTAGGACCAGCCGAACCGCTCCACGACGTCGGTGAAGCCCATGACGCCGAGCCCGAGCGCGCGGTTCTCCTCGTTGGAGCGCTCCGACTCCGGCACCGAGCTGATGGTGATGTCGATGAGGTTGTCGAGCTGGCGGACGGCGAGCCGGGTGGACTCGGCGAGCCGGTCCCAGTCGACGCGCGCGTCGCCACGGCGTCCGAGCACGTGCCGCGAGAGGTTGATCGACGCCAGGTTGCAGACGCTGATGTTCTCGCGGTCCTGCGGCAGGCAGATCTCGGTGCACAGGTTCGACAGGTGGATCGTGCCGGTGTTCTGGTTCAGGGCGCGGGTGTTGACGGTGTCCTTCCACGTCAGCCACGGGTGCGACGTCGTCTGCAGCGTCGTGAGGATGGCGCGGAACTGCTCGCGTGCCTTCAGCTTCTTGTGCCGGATCTCGCCGCGCTCGGCCTGCGCCGCGTACTCGGCGTACCGGCGGCTGAACGCCTGGCCGAACAGCTCGGGCAGGTCGCCGACGTCGAGCGGGTCGAAGAGGTACCAGTCGGCGTCGGCCTCGACCCGCTTCATGAACTCGTCGGAGATCCAGACCGCCGTGTTGGCCGTGCGGGTGCGCCGGTAGGGGTCGCCGGAGTTCTGCCGCAGGTCGAGGAACTGGCCGAAGTCGAGGTGCCAGTTCTCCATGTAGAAGCACAGGGCGCCGAACTTCTTGCCGCCGCGGCTCACGGCGCGCAGCGTCGAGTCGATGGTGTGCATGAACGGGATGGGCCCCGTCGACGTCGTGTTGTTCGAGCGGATGGGCGAGCCCTCGGCGCGCAGTTGCGTGACCGACAGGCCGATGCCGCCCGTGCCCTTCGTCAGCCACATGACGTCGCGGACGCTCTTGGCGATGTGCTCGATGTCGTCCTCCATCTGCATGACGAAGCAGTTGGAGAGCTGGCTGTAGGACGTGCCCGCGTTGACCAGGGTGGAGCCGGCGGCGAGGTACTCCAGCCGCGACATCTTGTCGTAGAACGCCAGCGCGGCCGACGTGGCGTCCTCCTCGTTCAGCGCGAGGCCCATCGCCACGCGCATCCAGAAGAACTGCGGCACCTCCAGGGGCGTGCCGTCGGGCTCGGTGATCATGTAGCGGTTGCGCATGGTCTGCGCGCCGACGTAGCGCAGCAGGTCGTCGCGGTCGGGGTCGAGGGCCGACCCGAGCCGCTCCAGGTCGAACGCCTCGGCCAGCCGCTCGTCGAGCAGTCCCAGCTCGACGCCGCGCAGGATCGCGCGCACGAACGCCGGACCGTGGAAGGCGTACACCTCGTCGCGGGTGACGCCCTCGCCGAAGATCTTCTTGTAGAGCGTCTTGACCAGCAGGCGCGACGCGATCGTGTCGAAGGCCGGGTCGTCCTTGACGTTCTGCAGCGCGACGCCGATGACGGCCTCGTCGAGCTGCTCGCTGGTGATGCCGTCGAACAGCGTGATCTCCAGCTCGGCGCGCAGCTGCGTGGCCCGGGAGACCTGGTCGGGCAGCCCGGTGGCCGCCTCCTCGATGGACTTCGCGATCTCGTAGCCGTCGTAGTCGGCTCGGCTGCCGTCGCGCTTGATGACGGTGATGGTCATCGGTTCACCCCTCGTGAACTCGTCGTGACTGACGCAGTCCACGGGCACGCGGGGAGAGGAGGACGGGTCGCGGCCGTGCCACGACGTCGTCTGATCCTTGGACCTTCCCACGAGGTCGCGGACCTCCACCGGTGGCGGTGGAGCACTGGCAGGTCTTCGGACTCGCGGGCCAGGCATCGCTGCCGCCTACTGGGTGTCGCTTCCCAGGGCTGTATCTCTACAGGGACCCAGTGCTGATGACACCGTTCGTTCCCACTCACCGCTGCGGGGCAGTTCCGGTCTCTCACCGGATTCCCTCTTACGACGACCCGTCTGGCTGACGGGCCGAACCAGCTGCACGACCCACCATATACGGGGAACTACACGAATGTAACCCCTACATCTTGGGTTCATGGGAACGCCGCCTCCCCAGCGTCGTGGGGAGGCGGCGTTCGCGACGAGGTCAGAGCGCGGCGGCGGCCGCCCGGCGCTCGACGTCGGCCTGGTGCGCCCGCCACGTGCGCGCCGTGAGCCCGGTGAGGGCCAGGGCGACACCCGCCCACAGGGCCGTGCTCGTGGCGAGGGAGCCGATGCGGAAGGCGTAGAGGGTGGTGGCCGGGAAGGAGTCCGGCACCTCGTCGATGGGCGCGAGGACGAGTCCGGCGACGCCGACCACGACCAGGTAGAACAGCGCCCCGGCGACGACCGCGACCCAGGGGCCGCGGGACAGCAGGGCGCGTGCGAGGAGGACGGCGGCCACGACGGCCAGCAGGGACACGGCCACGAAGCCGAAGTACAGGGCGGTGCGCTCGCCGATCGTGTCGGCCGAGCCGACGGCCGGCGGGTTCGGCGGGTACTTCAGCCACGGGACGACCGTGTAGGCGAGGTAGGCCAGCAGCACCACGACGGCGGTCGAGCCCACGGGGCCGAGGCCCCCGAGCCGTCCGACGGCGAAGGCCGAGGCGATGCCCACGACGCCGCCGGCGACGAGGCCCACCACGATCGTGGCGGTCGCGAGGCCGGGGCCGGCCTGCTCGCCGCGGCTGATCGCGGCGTCGTCGTCGCCGTGGGAGTGTCCGCCGGACTCCTCGTGGGAGTGCGCACCCTCCTCGTGCGAGTGGTCCGCGTCGGCGGCGGCGCCGCCCGACTCCTCGAGGGCGATCGCGCGGTCGATGGGCGGCTCGCCGACCACGGAGGCGGCGGCGAAGGCCAGCACGCCGCCGAGCAGTCCGGCAAGGAGGCCGTGGACGAGGAAGGTGCGGGCGGTCAGGTGGGGTGTGCGGGTGGTGCTCATGGGTCGTGTCCTTCCCGAGCGGGAGCAGCGCGACACGTCCCGTCGCACTGACGGGTCGCTCGGGCCGCGGTTCGACGACGGGGGAGCCCACGGTGTCGCCGTGGGCTCGGGGCGGGGACCCGGAGGCCGGGTCCGCAGGCAGGGCCAGCCAGGCTCAGGCATGGTCGGCCGCAGGGTCGGTCAGTGGCAGCGTCGTTCAGTGGCAGGGGAAGCCGAGCAGGTGGCGTCCGTCGTGCACCCACTCGTGCACGCCGGTGCCGGAGATGAGGGAGGTCGCGCCCTGCTCGGCGCCCACGAAGTAGAGCGCGACGACGGCGAGGAGCGCGATGAACAGCGCCCAGGGGGCGAGCTCGCGGACCGGGATGGAGACGACCGGCACCGCGGGGGTGTCGACGGAGGGGTTCAGCTGCGACATGGCAGGCCTTTCCTGAGGGATGAGTGCGTCCCGTGGATGGAGGGCTGTCGACGACCAGGGTCTGGCTCCGTCTCCCCGGTGCTGCTGGGGCGACGTCACAGTAGCGCTACTGCGCCGGACTTCCACCGGCTTCCGTGGTGGTCGACGTGCCGAGCGTAGGGCATCGGCCGGTGCGCGCCACCGGGGTGTGGCGCGCGTCTCATGGTGCGAACGCGGGCGGGGTCGGCGTTCGGTGCTGCGTCCTGCCCCGGCGCCGCGCCGGCACGACGTCGTACCGTTCACCCGTGACCGTCGAGCCCGTGAGCACCCCGTCCGCCGTCCGTCCTCCCGACCCGGCGGTCCACGCCGCCGCGGTCGAGCGGCTCGCGGGCCTGGCCACGCCTCCCGGGGCGCTGGGCCGGCTCGGCGACCTCGCCTGCTGGGTGGCCGCGACGCAGGGCGAGGTGCCGCCGCGTCCCGTCGACCAGGTGCGGGCGGTCGTGCTCGCCGGTGACCACGGCGTGACCGCGTCGGGTGTCTCCGCCTTCCCGAGCGCCGTCACGCCGGCGATGGTCCGCACGTTCGCCGCCGGACGCGCGGGGGCGAGCGTCCTCGCGGCCCAGCACGGCGTGAGCCTGCGCGTGCTCGACCTCGGCGTCGACGACGACCTCGCCGACCTGCCTGACGCGGTGCGCGCCCACAAGGTGCGGCGGGGCAGCGGGTCGATCGACGTCGAGGACGCGCTGACGATGGACGAGACGGTCCGGGCGCTGGCTGCGGGGCGGACGATCGCGGAGGAGGAGATCGCCGCGGGCGCCCAGCTGCTGGTCACGGGCGACATGGGCATCGGCAACACGACCCCGACGGCCGCGCTGGTCGCCGCGTCGCTCGGGCTGCCGGGGGCGGAGGTCGTCGGACGTGGCACGGGCATCGACGACGCGTCGCTGGTGCGCAAGGGCGAGGTCGTGCAGGCGGCGCTCGACCGCGCGGGCGACCGCGTGGCGGACCCCGTGCAGCGGCTGGCCGCGCTCGGCAGCGCCGACCTCGCGGCGACGGTGGGGTTCCTCGTCGCGGCCGCCGAGGCCGGTGTGCCGGTGCTGCTTGACGGCCTGATCTCCGTCGCGTGCGCGCTCACCGCCGACGACCTCGCGCCTGGTGCGTCGGCGTGGTTCGCCGCCGGGCACCGCTCGACCGAGCCGGCGCAGTCGCTCGCGCTGGAGAAGCTGGGCCTCGAGCCGCTGCTCGACCTCGGCCTGCGTCTCGGCGAGGGCAGCGGTGCGCTCGCGGCCGTCCCGCTGGTGCGCTCCGCCGCCCTCCTGCTGCGCGACGTCGCCCTGCTGTCGGAGGTGCTCGGCTAGCGCCGGTCGGGCACGACGCCCAGGTCGCGCAGACCCTGCGCGAGCTGCTCGATGCCGTCGACGTTGCGGATCGACGGGTCCATCGTCGTGCCGCCGAGCACGACGTAGCGACGCTTCTTGACGGCGGTGAGCTGACGCGCGACGGGGTCGGACTCGAGGAAGCGGATCTTGGCCGCCGCGCTGTCGCCGTCGCCGCCGCGCTCGAGGTCGGCGAGCACGAGGACGGTCGGGTCGGCGTCGAGGATCGACTCCCAGCTCGTCTCGGGCCAGAGCCGCTCGTTGTCGCCGAACGCGTTGGTGGCGCCGACGGCGCGCGTCATCAGGCCCGGTGCGCCGCAGCACCCGGCCATGTACGGGCTCTTCGTCGACGCGTACCACCAGCCGAGCGTCACGTCGTCGGCGTCGAGGTCGACGGTGACCTTCCGGGCGCGCTCCCGCAGCTCGGCGACGAGCCGGTCGCCGCGCTCCTCGACGCCGGTCAGGCGCGACACGTCGCCGATCTCGGCGTACAGGTCGTCGAGGGTGAGCGGCTCGTCGTGCGGGGCGTCCTGGCCGCCGCACTCGCTGGGCGACTGGTACGTGGGGATGCCGACCTGGTCGAACTTCGCGCGCGGCGCGACGCCCTCGCCGGTGAACGCGTAGGCGAAGGTGGCGTAGACGAGGTCGGGCTCGAGCGAGAGCATCGACTCGAAGCCGGGGAACTCGGCGTCGAGGGCCTTCGTCCTGCGGGCCTCGGCCTTCAGCTGGGGCAGGAAGTCGTGGTCGCTGACGCCGTAGCCGGCCATGCGGTCGGCGAGGCCGAGGCTCAGCAGCAGCTCGGTGGCGGGCTGGTTGATGGCGACGATGCGCCGGGGCGGGGCCTGCTCGGTGACGTCGTGCCCGCAGTTCTCGACGGTGACCGGGAACCCGGCCGCGGCGGACGCGTCGTCGGTGGGTCCCGGTGACGAGGAGCCGCAGGCGGCGAGCGGCGCGGCGAGGCTGAGTGCGGCCACGAGGGCGGTGGTGCGGCGCGGTCGCACGCGGACGGGGGAGGGCATGGGGTCTCGTCTCGGGTCCGGGGGCTCCGTGCGCGAGAGCCCCGTGTCGGGTGACGCCGCCCCGGCGGGGTGGCGGCCAGCAGGTCTTCGGACTCGGGGTCGCGGTGACGGACCGCCTTCCCAGGAGCGAGCTCCCAGTGGCGTCGTGGTCCGCCACGTCTCCCACACCGCTGCGCGTCAGTCCCGGAGTCGCACCGGGTTCCCTGACCCTCGAGAGGGTGACTGGCGCGCTCACCGTAGCAGCGGCGGGGGTGCCGGGCCCCGGACGGCGAGGGGGCGCGGGGGTGCCGGGCCCCGAGCGGCGAGAGGGTGCGGGGGTGCCGGGCCCCGGGTGGCGAACGGGAGCGGCGAGGGGGTGCCCCGACGGTGTGCTGCTACCGTGCGAGCGCCACGTGAGGGAACCCGGTCGAAGTCCGGGACTGACGCGCAACGGTAGGGGCCACGGCCCGAGTCCGACACCCGGTGGCGACCCGCGGCGTCCGCCGCGGGGCTCCCGACGGGTCTCGCGACACGGACCCCTGAGCGAAGGATCGCGATGCGACCACGCCGCCCCCTCTCCCTCCTCGCGACGGCCGCGCTCGCTGCGCCCCTGCTCGCGGGCTGCGGCTCCTCGACGACGTCGGCCCCGTC
Source organism: Aeromicrobium sp. EU05-FHT14F07 (assembly GCF_058790455.1). Lineage (NCBI taxonomy): Bacteria > Bacillati > Actinomycetota > Actinomycetes > Propionibacteriales > Nocardioidaceae > Aeromicrobium > Aeromicrobium sp. EU05-FHT14F07. The sequence goes on along the minus strand of NZ_JBYTCR010000019.1, from coordinate 24,109 downwards.
GTCCGACGCCCGCGGTGAGGCCGCCGGGTTCCCCGCCCGCGTCGAGCGGTGCGACCGGACGGTCACGGTCGACGCGCCGCCGCAGCGGATCGCGTCGTTGAACCAGGGCAGCACGGAGATCCTGCTGAGCCTCGGGCTCGCGGACCGGATGGTGGGCGCCGCCGGCTGGACCGACCCGATCCTGCCGTCGCTGGCCGACGAGAACGAGACGGTCGACCGGCTGGCCGACCAGGCGCCGTCGTTCGAGGAGCTGCTCGCCGTCGAGCCCGACCTGGTGACCGCGTCGTTCGCGAACACGCTGAGCGAGGGCGGGGTCGCCACGCCGCGGCAGCTGGCGGACGTCGGGGTGCCGGCGTACCTGTCGGCCGCGGAGTGCGAGAAGTCCGACTTCGGCGGCGGCGACGGTGCCCGCGACCGGCCGCTGGAGATGTCGACGATCTACGCCGAGGTGCGCGACCTGGCCGCGCTGACGGGCACCCGGGAGCGCGGCGAGGAGCTCGTGGCGTCGCTCCAGCAGCGGCTCGAGACGGCGTCGCGCGCGCAGTTCGACGGTGTGTCGGTCTTCTACTGGTTCGCCAACGCCGAGGCGCCGTACGGCGCGGGGTGCTGCGGCGGTCCCGGCATCGTCACCCGCGCGCTCGGCCTCACGAACGTCTTCGAGGACCAGGAGGCGGAGTGGCCGCAGATCGGCTGGGAGTCGATCGCCGCCGCCGACCCCGACGTGCTCGTCGTCGGCGACCTGACGCGTAGGAGCCAGACCGCCGAGACGGCGCGCGCCAAGATCGCCTTCCTCGAGTCCAACCCCGTCACCCGACGCATGACGGCGGTGCGGGAGAAGCGGTACGTGCTGCTGCCGGGGGCCGCCCTGAACCCGTCGATCCGCACCGTCGACGCGGTCGAGACGGTGTCCGAGGGGCTGCGCCGCCTGGGGTTCGAGCCGTCGTGACGCTCCTGCCCACCGCGCTGCGCAGGACGGCGCCCCCGACCCCGGGACGTTCGCGTCCGGCGCGAGTCGGGCGCGCGGCCCTGCTGTGGTCGGCCGCGCTCGTCGGCCTGCTGGTCTCGATCGCGGTCGCCACGACGATCGGACCGTCCGGTCTCGGTCCGGGCGACGCCTTCGCGGTCGCGCTGTCGCGCCTGGGGGTGGCGCCGTCGGGTCTCACGGGGATCCAGGAGGCGATCATCTGGGACCTGCGCCTGCCGCGAGCGGTGCTGGCGGCCGCGTGCGGGGCGGGGCTGGCCCTGTGCGGCGTGGTGCTGCAGTCGCTGCTGCGCAACCCGCTGGCCGACCCGTTCGTGCTCGGCGTCTCCTCGGGCGCCTCGACCGGCGCGGTCGCCATCGTCGTGCTCGGAGTGGGCGCCGGCGCCGCGACCCTGGCCTCGGGTGCGTTCGTGGGGGCGCTGCTCGCCTTCGCGCTGGTGCTGCTGCTCGGCACGCTGGCGGGCGGCACGACCGACCGGATGATCCTCGCCGGTGTCGCGGCGACGCAGCTGTTCTCGGCGCTGACGTCGTTCATCGTCTTCACCGCGGCCGACGCGGAGCAGACCCGCGGCGTGCTGTTCTGGCTGCTCGGGTCGCTGGGCACGGCGTCGTGGCGCGACGTCGTCGTGTGCGGGAGCGTGGTGCTCGTCGGGCTGCTGCTGTGCTGGCTCGCGGCGGGCTCGCTCGACGCGTTCACGTTCGGCGAGGACGCCGCCTCGGCGCTGGGCGTCTCCGTGCAGCGCACCCGGCTGCTGCTGCTCGTGGTCACCGCGCTCATGACGGCCGTCATCGTGTCGACGTCGGGGGCGATCGGCTTCGTCGGGCTGGTGCTGCCGCACGCGGCCCGCGCGGTGGTCGGCGCGCGGCACCGCGTGCTGCTCCCGGTGTCCGCGGTGCTGGGGGCGGTGTTCCTGGTGTGGGTCGACGTCGGCGCGCGGACGGTCATCGCACCGCAGGAGCTGCCGGTCGGCGTCGCGACGGCGCTCGTGGGCGTGCCGGCGTTCGTCGTGATCCTGGTGAGGAGGCGGCGTCGTGGCTGAGGCGGGACGGGCATGAGCATCCTGGCGGTCGACGTGCGGTGGGGCGTGCGCGGCAAGGTCGTGGTCGACGGCGTGAGCCTTGACGTCGCGCCGGGCAGCACGGTGGGGCTGCTGGGTCCGAACGGGTCGGGCAAGTCGTCGCTGCTGCTGCTGCTGGCGGGGCTGCGGCCGGCGTCGTCGGGCGTGGTGCGCCTGGGTGACGACGACGTCGCGACCCTGGGTCGGCGTCAGGTGGCACGGCGGCTCGCGATGGTCGACCAGGAGGTCGTGACCGACACCGACCCGACCGTGCGCGACGTCGTGGGCCTCGGCCGGCTCCCGCACCGTCCGTCGTGGGCGCCGCTGAGCGCCACGGACCGGGCCGTGGTGGAGGCGTCGGCGGCGACCACCCGGACGGCGCACCTGCTGGAGCGGCCCTACTCGACGCTGTCCGGCGGGGAGCGGCAGCGGGTGCAGATCGCCCGCGCGCTGGCGCAGGAGCCGACCGAGCTGCTGCTCGACGAGCCGACCAACCACCTCGACGTGCGGCACCAGCTGGAGCTGCTGGAGCTCGTGCGGGCCGCCTCGACCACGACGGTGATGGCGCTGCACGACCTCAACCTCGCGGCGCGGTACTGCGACGCGCTGGTGGTGCTCGCCGACGGCCGCGTGCGTGCGGCGGGGCGTCCGACCGACGTGCTCACGACCGACCTCATCGCCGACGTCTACGGCGTCGACGCGCAGGTGCACAGCGTCGACGGCGCGCCGCACGTGCGGTTCACCGGGGTGCTCGCGTGAGCGTGCTCTCCCGGACGGCGGGCCTGTCACGTCGGTGCGGTGTGACAGGATCGACGCCGTCCTGGAGCGGTCCGGCAGGCCGCCGGACCTCCGTCGGTGCTCGAGGGACAGGTGAGGAGGCGGCGTGACGAGCTCACGTGACCGCGCCGACCGGTGCCCCGGCGTGTGCCGGCCGTGGATCGCCGACGACGGGGCGCTCGTGCGGCTGAGGCTCGTCGGCGGACGCCTGTCCACGGCGTCGCTCGCGCGCCTGCTCGACGTCGCGGAGCGACACGGCGACGGCACGGTCGGGCTCACGCGCCGCGCGAACCTGCAGGTCCGCGGCATCGCGCCGGTCGACGGCGTGCTGCCGGACCGGGTCGTGGCCGACCTGGCGGCGACGGGCCTGCTCCCGAGCCGCAGCCACGAGCTCGTGCGCAACGTGATGGTCTCGCCGCTGTCCGGCCGGCTGGGCGGTCGGGCCGACCTGCGTCCGGCGGCCGAGCGCTACGACGCGCTCGTGTGCGCCGACCCCGACCTGGCCGACCTCTCGGCGCGGTTCCTCGTGGTGCTCGACGACGGGCGGGGCGACCTCGTCGACCGCTCGCTCGACCTCGGCGCCGTGGCCGTGGACGCGGCCCACGCGCAGGTGCGCGCCGGTCGGCACTGGGGCGAGGTCGTGCCGCTCGAGGCGCTGCCCGAGGTGCTGGGCGCGCTGGCCCACCGCTTCCGACGCATGCGCCCCGACGTCGGCACGTGGCACGTCGACGACCTGCCGCGCGGCGGCGCGGCCGTCCTCGGCGACCTGCACGCCCGCGACCTGCGGACGCAGGTGCGGGCCCTCCCGCTGCCCGAGGGCCCTGGTCTGCAGGACGACGGACGCCGTTTCGTCCACGTGCCCGTCGAGGGGGGCGTGCTGCGCCGACCGGACGTCGAGCGGCTGCTCGCCCTGGCCGACGGCGAGCTGCTCGTGACCCCGTGGCGCAGCGTGGTCGTGCCCGACCTGACCGTGACCTCCGACCTGTCGAGGGAGACCGCATGAGACCCCCCACCCGGCGCTTCGAGTACGAGGGCAGCGGCGCTGCCATCTACGTCGACTCCTTCGCGACCATCCGCCGCGAGACCGACCTGACGGGCATCCCGGCCGACGCCGAGAAGGTGGCCGTGCGGATGATCCACGGCACCGGCCAGACCGACCTGGTCGACGACATGGTCGTGCACCCGCGGCTCGTGTCGGCGGCGCGCGAGGCGCTGCAGGCCGGCGCGCCGATCCTGTGCGACGCGACGATGGTGGCGTCGGGCGTCACCCGCGCGCGGCTGCCGAAGGACAACGACGTGCTGTGCCTGCTGCGCGACGAGCGCGTGCCCGACCTCGCGCGGGAGTGGGGCACGACCCGCTCCGCGGCCGCCGTGTCGTTGTGGGGCGACCGGCTCGACGGCGCCGTCGTCGCGATCGGCAACGCGCCCACCGCCCTGTTCCACCTGCTCGAGCTGCTCGCCGACGGTGCGCCGCGCCCGGCTGCGGTCGTCGGGGTGCCGGTGGGGTTCATCGGTGCGGCCGAGTCGAAGGACGCCCTCGCGGCGTTCGCGCAGACGCACGGCATCGACGTCCCCTTCGTGACCGTGCGCGGCCGTCGCGGCGGCTCCGCCATGGCCGCGTCGGCGCTCAACGCTCTGGCGCAGGAGAAGGAGTGACCATGGCCCCGGGTGCTGGCACCGGTCGGTTGTGGGGCGTGGGCGTGGGCCCGGGCGACCCGGAGCTGGTGACGCTCAAGACGGCGCGGCTGATCCGCGAGGCCGACGTCGTCGCGTACCACCAGGGCGTGGGCAAGCGGTCGAACGCGCGGCGGATCGTCGACGACCTGGTGCCGGCGGACGTCGTCGAGGAGGTGCTGCAGTACCCGGTGACGACCGGCACGGCCGAGCACCCGGGCGGCTACGCGGGGGCGATGGCCGACTTCTACGAGGAGTGCGCGCAGCGGCTGCGCGAGCACCTCGCGGCGGGTCGTGACGTCGTGGTTCTGGCCGAGGGCGACCCGATGTTCTACGGCTCGTTCATGTACCTGCACGACCGGCTGTCCGAGGAGTTCGAGACCGACGTCGTGGCCGGGGTGCCGGCGTTCGCGGCGGCCACGGCGCTGGCCGCGACGCCGCTGGTGCGCCAGACCGACGTGCTCACGGTGCTGCCGGGCACGCTGCCGGAGGCGGAGCTGGCGAGGCGCCTGGCCGACACCGACGGCGCCATCATCATGAAGCTCGGCCGCACGTTCCCCGCCGTCCGCTCGGCGCTGGAGCAGGCCGGCCGGCTCGACACCGCGCTCTACGTGGAGCGGGCGTCGATGCCGGAGCAGCGCTGGCTCCCGGTCGCCGACGTCGACCCGTCGTCGGTGCCCTACTTCTCCCTCGTGGTGGTGCCAGGCGACGGGCACGGCGCCCGCTACGACGAGCAGTCCCCACGATTCGGAACGTCATCGCCCCTTGCGGACGGCGAGAAGGGCGATGACGTCCCGAAACGGGGAGAGGTGGTGGTCGTCGGGCTCGGGCCGGGGCCGGACGGCTGGCTCACCCCCGAGGCCTCCGACGAGCTCGCGCGGGTGGGTCACGTCGTCGGGTACGCGCCGTACGTCGCGCGCGTGCCGCAGCGCGTCGGGCTCCAGCGCCACGCGTCGGGCAACACCGTCGAGATCGACCGCGCCACGCACGCCCTCGAGCTCGCGCGGTCGGGCGAGCGGGTGGCCGTCGTGTCCGGCGGCGACGCCGGCGTCTTCGGGATGGCCACCGCGGTGCTCGAGGCGCAGGAGGCGCAGCCCCACCTGCACGACGTCACCGTCCGCGTGGTGCCCGGCGTCTCGGCCGTGCAGGCCGTGGCCGCCCGCGCCGGCGCGCCCATCGGCGGCGACTTCGCCGTCATGAGCCTGTCGGACCGGCTCAAGCCGTGGTCTGTCGTCGAGAAGCGGCTGCGGGCCGTGGCCGACGCCGACCTCGTCCTCGCCGTCTACAACCCGCGCTCGCGCTCGCGCACCACGCAGGTCGCCGACATGCAGCGGATCCTGCTCGAGCACCGCGACCCCGGAACCGTCGTGGTCGTCGGGCGCGACGTCGGCCGCGCCGAGGAGTCGCTGCACGTGACCACCCTCGCCGACCTCGACCCCGAGTCCATCGACATGAAGTGCCTGCTCGTCGTCGGCTCGTCGCACACCCGCGTCAGCCCCACGGGCGCCGTCTGGACGGCGCGGTCCGTCGACCGCTGAGACGATCGGCACGTCGGGAACTCACCGCCCTACCGGCTCGTTCCCCCACTGATCCCGACCCTCCACAGAGAGAGCCATGGACCCCAGTCGAAGTCCCCAGACCGTGACCACCCGCGACCCGGAGAGGCGCGTGCGGTGATCACGGTCCTCCTCCTGCTGCTCGGCCTGCTGGTCGTGCTCGCCATCACCGCCGCGACGGGCTACTTCGTCGCCCAGGAGTTCGCCTACATGGCGGTCGACCGGTCGCGGCTCAACTCCCTCGCGGCGCAGGGCGACAAGGGCGCCCAGCGCGCCCTCGCGGTCACCAACCGCACGTCGTTCATGCTGTCCGGCGCCCAGCTCGGCATCACCGTCACGGGCCTGCTCGTCGGTTACGTCGCCGAGCCGCTCATCGGCCGCGCGTTCGGCGAGATCCTCGGCGGCGTCGGTGTGCCCACGGCGGTCGGCATCGGCATCGGCACGGTGCTCGCCCTCGTCTTCGCCACGTTCGTGCAGATGCTCTTCGGCGAGCTGTTCCCGAAGAACCTGGCGATCGCCCGGCCGGAGCCCGTCGCACGCTGGCTGGCGCGCTCCACGAACCTCTACCTTGCGGTCTTCGGCTGGCTGATCTGGTTCTTCGACCAGGCCTCGAACGTGCTGCTGCGCGCCCTGCGCATCGAGCCCGTGCACGACGTCGACAGCACGGCGACCGCACGCGACCTCGAGCACATCGTCGCCGAGTCGCGCGAGAGCGGCGACCTGCCGCGCGACCTGTCGCTGCTGCTCGACCGCGCCATCGACTTCCCGCGGCGCGACGTCGAGCACGCCATGATCCCGCGGTCGCGCGTCGACGTCGTCCGCCCCGACGACACCGTCGACGAGCTGCGCGAGCAGATGGCCACCGGTCACTCCCGCTACCCGGTACTGGACGACGACGACCGGCTGGTCGGCGTCGTGCACCTCGTCGACGTCATGACCGCCCGCGGCGGCACCGCGGCCCAGCTCGTGCGCGAGCCCGTGGTGGTGCCGGACGTCATGCTGCTGCCGGTCGCCCGGCAGACGCTCGAGGACGCGCGCCAGCAGCTGGCCTGCGTCATCGACGAGCACGGCGGCCTGGCCGGCGTGCTCACCATCGAGGACCTCGCCGAGGAGCTGGTCGGCGAGATCACCGACGAGCACGACGACGAACGTCCCCTCGCGGTCACCGACGGCGACGACGCCTGGCTGTTCTCCGGCGACGCGCCGCTCGACGAGGTCGAGCGCGTGATCGACCACGACCTGCCCGAGAACGACGAGGTCGAGACCGTGGCCGGCCTGGTCATCGCCGAGGCCGGCGTCCTGCCCGAGGTCGGGCACCACGTCGAGGTCGACCTGCCGCCCGACGCCGCGACGCTCGTCCTCGACGAGCAGCCCGACGCGCCGCGCCTGCGGCTCGAGGTGCTCGAGGTCGAGCACTACGTGCCGTCCTCCGTGCGGGTCAGCTGGGTCGTCCGACCCTACGAGGAGCCGTCCGAGGACGACGAGACCGACCTGCAACCCGATGCCGGACCCGCCGACGAGACCGAGGTGCCCCGATGATGAGCAACCCCTGGGTGGTCCTCGCGGTCACCGTCGCCATCATCGCGGCGAGCGCGTTCTTCGTCGCGATCGAGTTCGCGCTCCTCGCGGCCAAGCGCCACCGCCTCGAGGACGCGGCCCCGCACAGCCGGGCCGCGCGCGCCGCGCTGCGGTCGTCGTCGGAGCTCACGGTGCTGCTGGCCGGTGCGCAGCTGGGCATCACGCTCTGCGTGCTCGCGCTCGGCGCCACCGCCAAGCCCGCCGTGCACTACGCGCTGACGCCGCTGTTCGAGGACTGGGGCATGCCGTACTGGGTGGCCGACGCCGCCGGGTTCGTCATCGCCCTCGTCGTCATGACGTTCCTGCACCTCGTGGTCGGTGAGATGATGCCGAAGTCGTGGGCCATCGCCCACCCGGAGCGGTCGGCGACGATGCTCGCCATCCCGATGCGCGGCTTCATGTGGTTCACGCGGCCGATCCTCACGCTGCTGAACGAGGCCGCGAACCGCTGCCTGGTGATCGTCGGCGTCCAGCCGGTCGAGACGGTCTCCGGCGGGTCCACGCCCGACGACCTGCGTCACCTGGTGAAGCACTCGGCGGAGGCGGGTGCGCTGGACGCCGGGTACTCCGCGTCGCTCTCGCGCGCCCTCGGCCTGCGCGACCTCACCGTCGCCGACCTGCTGAAGCCGGGCTCGACGCCCACGTCGGTCCCGGCGGGCAGCACGGTCGCGGACGTGCAGGCCGCCGCGGAGCGCAGCGGGCACCTGCGGATCCTCGTCCTCGACGGCGGGGAGGTCTCCGGCGTCGTCCACGTGCGCGAGACGCTGGTGCGCGACGCCGACGAGGGCGTGGCCGACCTGGTGCGCGAGCCGTTCCACCTCGACCCGTCGACCCCGGTGCACGAGGCGCTCGCCGTCATGCGCGACACCAGCCAGCACCTCGCCGTCGTCCGCACCGAGCGCGGCGTCGGCGTGGTGACCCTCGCCGACGTCCTCCGCCGCCTCCTCGACGAGGTCCCCGCCTGACGCACTCGCTGGTCGAGTCGTGCGGGCGGCTCGACCCGCGATCCCGCTGGTCGAGTGCCTCCACGAGCGCTAGCGAGGGGAGGTGCTGGAGCCGTCGCACGAGGGGCGTAGTCGCGACGGAGCGAGACCATTCTGGGCGTTCGCTGGGAGGTGGGTCGCGCTGAGCCGTTGCCGGGTGGTCTCGATACGCACCGACGAGCTCGCTGGCGCTCGCCGTCGTTGCTACTCGACCGGCGAAGCCGTCCGCTGGTCGAGTAGTGCGGGCGCGCGAGGGACGAGCGTCGCCCGTGCGTATCGAGACCACTCTGGGCGGATCGGCGTGGGTGGGGTTGCGCTGAGCCGTTGCCGGGTGGTCTCGATACGCATCGACGTGCTCGCTGGCGCTCGCCGTCGGTGCTACTCGACCAGCGAAACGTTTCGCTGGTCGAGTAGTCGGCTCCGCCGAGGGACGAGGCGTGGGGCGACGTATCGAGACCGCTCCAGACGTTCGCTGGGGGTTGGGCCGCGCTGGGCCGTTGCCGGGTGGTCTCGATACGCGGCCACGACGCTCCTTCGTCGCGCGTGCCCGCTACTCGACCGGCGGGGGGCGGCGTTTGGAGGTGCGGTCGCGGGTGGGGGAGTAGAGGTAGGACTCCGCGCCGTCGGGGCGGGCCACCGCGGGGCCGACCAGGATGACCGCGGCCTGGCGCAGACCGGCGGCCTCGACCCGGTCGGCGACGTCGGCGAGGGTGCCGCGCAGCACGACCTCGGCCTCCTGCGACGCGTTCGCCACGACGGCGACGGGGGTGTCCTCCCCGAGGACCGCGGCGAGCCGCTCAGCCAGGGGTCGCGTGCGGGTGATCGCCAGGTGCAGGGCCAGCGTCGCGCCGGTGGCGGCGAAGGCCTCCAGCTCCTCAGTCGACGGCATCGCCGTGGACCGGGCCTGCGTGCGCGTCAGCACGACCGACTGCACGACCTCGGGCACGGTCAGCTCGACCCCGAGCCGGGCGGCCGCGGCAGCGTAGGCGGGCACCCCGGGCGTGACGTCCCAGGGCACGTGCGCCGCGTCCAGGCGTCGGGTCAGCTCGTGGAGGGCGGAGTACAGCGACGGGTCGCCCGACGACAGCCGGACCACCTCCAGACCCGCGCGGTGGGCGTCGACCACGACCTCGGTGATCTGGTCGAGGTCGAGGTCCTGCGTGTCGACGAGCCGCGCGTCGGGTCGGCAGTGCTCCAGCACGGCCTCGACGTAGGTGCCGGCGTAGACGACGACGTCGGCCCGCTCCAGCAGCCGCGCGGCGCGGACGGTGAGCAGGTCGGCGGCGCCCGGTCCGGCCCCCACCACGTGCACGGTCATGCCTGTGCCCCCTTGACGACGGAGTACTGCGTGACGGCCCGGGCCGGCGTCCACGACGTGAAGGTGCCGAGCGGCGCGGCGGTCTCCACGAGCAGGCGCACCAGCTCGCCCCCGACCCTGCCGCGCCACGCGACGAGCAGCTGCTCGGTCTCGAGCGTCACGCCGTGGACGACGAGCCGTCCACCGGGTCGCAGCGCCGCCCAGCAGGCGTCGAGCACGCCGTCGACGGTGGCACCCCCGCCGACGAACACCGCGTCGGGGGCGTCGAGACCCTCGAGCGCGTCCGGCGCTGGGCCCGCCACGACGCGCAGGTCGGGGACGCCGAGCGTGCGAGCGTTCCGACCGATCCGCTCGGCCCGCTCCGGGTCGCGCTCGACCGCCACCGCCCGGCACGACGGGTGCGTGCGCGACCACTCGACGGCGACGGAGCCGGCACCGGCGCCGACGTCCCACAGCAGCGCCCCAGGGGTCGGGGCGAGGCGGGCGAGGGCGCTCGCGCGGACGTCGCGCTTGGTCACCTGGCCGTCGTGCTCGAAGGCGTCGTCGGGCAGGCCGGGCACGAGCGGCAGCACGCGGGCACCGTCGTCGACCTGCACGGCGAGCACGGTGAGCGGTCCGACGTCCGCCGACCACGTGGCGGCGACGCCGTCGACCCGGCTCTCGTCGTCCGCGCCGAGGTTCGTGAGGGCACTGAGGCCGCTCGTGCCGTACCCCTGCGACGCGAGCAGCGCGGCCACCTGCGACGGGGTCGACGCGTCGGAGCAGAGCACGAGCAGCCGGGCGCCGGGGTGCAGACGCGTGACGAGGCGGTGCACGTCGCGGCCCACCAGCGTGACCACCTCCGACGTCTCCGCCGACCACCGCATGCGGGCGCGGGCGAGCGCCGCCGACGAGACGCCGGGCAGCACCTCCACGCGGTCGGCGCCGAGCAGCGACACGAGGGTCGTCCCGATCCCCGAGACGAGCGGGTCGCCGGACGCGAGCGCGACGACCCGGCGCCCGTCCAGCTCGTCGAGCAGCGCCGGCAGTCCCTCGCGCAGCGGCGACGGCCACGTCCGACGCTCCGCCGTGACGTCGGCCGGCACGAGCGCGAGGTGCCGCTCGCCGCCGAGGAGCACCTCGGCGGCCTCGACCGCGGCGCGACGGGCGACGTCGAGGCCGGCCCAGCCGTCCGCCCCGACGCCCACGACGACGACGGGGCCGGTGGCTCGACGGGGGGTGCTCATGTCCGGCGAGGCTAGTGCCTGCACACGGACCCGGCGTGCCCCGGTAGCCTGGCTCGGACAAACTGCACACGCGCGAGGTGCCCCAGACGGTTGGGGAGAATCGGGAAGCCGGTGGAAGTCCGGCACAGGGTCCGCTGCGGTGACCACCTGGAGGTGGAAGTCCGAAGACCGGCCTCGCGCCGCACCAGCCATGGCGATCGAGCGGGAGCCCTCATGCCACAGCACTACCCCTTCACCGCCGTCGTCGGTGCCGAGCCCGACCACCTGGACGACATGGCGCTGGCCCTCGTCCTCACGACGATCTCGCCCGCGATCGGCGGGGTGCTGGTGCGCGGCGAGAAGGGCACGGCCAAGTCGACGCTCGTGCGGGCGCTCGCCGCGGTGCTCCCGCCCATCGACGTCGTGAAGGGCGACCGGTTCTCCAGCGACCCCGCCGACCCGGCACCGCTCTCGCCCGACGGTCCGTTCGGTCCCGACCCGGAGTCCGAGACGCGGCCGGTGCGGCTCGTCGAGCTGCCCGTCGGTGCCACCGAGGACCGTGTGCTCGGCTCCCTCGACCTCGAGCAGGCGCTCGGCAGCGGCGTCACCCGCTACGAGCCCGGTCTGCTCGCCCGCGCGCACCGTGGCGTGCTGTACGTCGACGAGGTCAACCTGCTGCACGACCACCTCGTCGACCTGCTGCTCGACGCCGCCGCGATGGGTCGCTCGACGGTCGAGCGCGACGGCGTGTCCGTCGAGCACGCTGCCCGGTTCGTGCTGATCGGCACCATGAACCCCGAGGAGGGCGAGCTGCGCCCGCAGCTGCTCGACCGCTTCGGCCTGGCCGTCGAGGTGGCCGCCCCGCGCGACCCGCAGGCGCGTGTGGAGGTCGTGCGCCGCCGGCTCGCGTTCGACGCCGACCCCGTCGGTTTCTCCGCCCGCTTCGCCGAGCAGGACGCCGCGCTCACCGAACGCATCAGCCGCGCGCAGCAGCTCGTGGCCGACGTCGCGCTCGACGACGCCACGCTGCTCTCGATCGCCGAGCTGTGCGCGGCCTTCGAGGTCGACGGCCTGCGTGCCGACATCGTCACCGCACGCACGGCCGCCGCGCACGCCGCCTGGCACGGCCGCACCACCATCACCCGCGACGACGTCCGCGCCGCCGCCCGCCTGGCGCTGCCACACCGCCGACGCCGCAACCCGTTCGACGAGACGGGCCTCGACGAGTCGCAGCTCGACGACCTGCTCGGACCGGACGAGCCGCCCGCAGGCGGGCCCGACGACGGTCCCGAGGGTCCCGACGACGGGGGCCCTGACGGTGGGGGTCCCGACGGCGGACCTGGAGGCACGCCCGAGAGCGCGTCGGACGCCTCGGCACCCGCCACCCCGCCCACGCCGCCCGGGGGCGACGCCCCGGAGGGTTCCGGTCAGGCGCAGGAGTCGACGGTGGGAGCCGGCGAGCCCGTGCGGGCACGGCTGCTGCAGGTCGACGGCGTCGGTGCCGGGGTCTCGGGCCGACGCTCGCGGGCGATCACCGACGACGGTCGCCGCATCGGCGCGCGCACGCCGGCGGGTCGTTCGGGCTCGCTGCACCTCGTCGAGACCGTGCGCGCCGCCGCCCCGCACCAGCACGCCCGCGGCCGTGCCGACGGCGGCCGGGTGCTGCTGCGTCCCGCCGACCTGCGCGTGGCCGTGCGCGAGGGCCGCGAGTCCAACCTCGTGCTGCTGTGCGTCGACGCCTCCGGCTCGATGGCCGCGCGCCGCCGCATGGAGCAGGTCAAGACCGCCGTCCTGTCGCTCCTGCTCGACGCGTACCAGCGTCGCGACAAGGTCGGCCTGGTGACCTTCCGCGGCGCCACCGCCTCGCTCGACCTGCCGCCCACCTCGTCGGTCGACGTCGCCGCGCGCCGGCTCGAGGAACTGCCCGCGGGCGGCCGCACGCCGCTCGCCGAGGGTCTGGCCACGGCGGCCGACGCCCTGCGCCTGGAGGCCATCCGCGACCCGCTGCGCCGGCCCCTGCTCGTCGTCGTCACCGACGGCCGGGCCACGTCGGGCCCCGACGCGCTGGCCCGTGCCCACCGCGCCGCCGACCACGTGCGCGCCACCCGCGTGGCGTCCGTCGTCGTCGACTGCGAGACCGGCGGCTTCCGCCTCGGCCTGGCCGGCGTGCTCGCCGACCGCCTCGGCGCGCAGCACCTGCCGCTCGGCGAGGTGAGCGCCGACGCGCTCACCAGCGCCGTCCGCAGCGTCAAGGAGGTGGCCTGATGCCCCAGGGCCAGCCCCTGGTCGTGCCCGACGACGGCCTCACCACCCGCCAGCGCCGCAACCGTCCGCTCGTCATGGTCCACACCGGGCCCGGCAAGGGGAAGTCGACCGCCGCGTTCGGGCTCGCGATGCGCGCCTGGAACCAGGGCTGGAAGGTCGGCGTGTTCCAGTTCGTCAAGTCCGCCAAATGGCGCGTCGGCGAGCAGAGCGTGCTCGAGCACCTCGGCCGCCTGCACGAGACGGAGGGCGTCGGCGGACCCGTCGAGTGGCACAAGATGGGGTCCGGCTGGTCGTGGTCGCGCAAGTCCGGCACCGAGGACGACCACGCCGTCGCCGCCGCCGAGGGCTGGGCCGAGATCAAGCGCCGGCTCGCCACCGAGACCCACGACCTGTACGTACTCGACGAGTTCACCTACCCGATGAAGTGGGGCTGGGTCGACGTCGACGACGTCGCCGACACCCTCGCCTCGCGCCCCGGCCGTCAGCACGTGGTGATCACCGGCCGCGACGCCGCCCCCCGGCTCCTGGAGGTCGCCGACCTCGTCACCGAGATGACGAAGGTCAAGCACCCCATGGACGTCGGCCAGAAGGGTCAGCGAGGCATCGAGTGGTGAGCATCCAGCGTGGGTCGACCCGACGTCCGGCAGGGGTGCCGGGCCCTGGGCGGCAGAAGGCGGAGCGGGGGATCGAGTGGTGAACCTGCCCCGCCTCGTGGTCGCCGCACCCGCGTCGGGCCACGGGAAGACCACCATCGCGACCGGCCTCATGGCCGCGCTGTCGCGCTCGGGGCACCGCGTCTCCGGCCACAAGGTCGGACCCGACTACATCGACCCCGGCTACCACGAGCTGGCCACGGGCCTGCCCGGCCGCAACCTCGACCCGCACCTGGCGGGCGAGGAGCGGCTGCTGCCGCTGCTGCTGCACGGCGCCGCGGGCTCCGACCTCGCCGTCGTCGAGGGCGTCATGGGCCTGCACGACGGCATGCTCGGCGCCGACGGCTACGCGTCGACGGCGCACGTCGCGCGGGCCACCCGCAGTCCCGTGGTGCTCGTGGTCGACGTGTCGTCGGCGTCGCGGTCCATCGCGGCGCTGGTGCACGGCATGGTCACCTTCGACACGTCCGTGCGGGTCGCCGGGGTCATCCTCAACAAGGTCGGCTCCACCCGTCACGCCGACGAGGTCGTCCGCGCGCTGGAGGGCACGGGTGTGCCCGTGCTGGGCATCGTGCACCGCGACGACGGCGTGGTGGCACCGTCGCGCCACCTCGGGCTCGTGCCGGCGGAGGAGCGCGACGACGCCGTGGCGGCGCTCGACCGGCTCGCCGCGCGGGTGGCCAAGGCCGTCGACCTGGAGGAGGTCGTGCGCATCGCGCAGTCCGCGCCGCCGCTCACCGGCGAGGCGTGGGACCCGGCGGCGGAGACCGCGCCGCACGTGTCGGCCGTGCCGCCGCAGCGTCGCGTCGTCGCGGTCGCGGGCGGCCGGTCGTTCACGTTCCGGTACGCCGAGACCGCCGAGCTGCTCGACGCCCTCGGCTGCGACGTGCGCGTCTTCGACCCGCTGCACGACGAGAAGCTGCCGGAGGGGACGTCGGGCCTCTACCTCGGCGGGGGCTTCCCCGAGGTGCACGCCGCCACCATCTCGGCGAACGAGCCGCTGCGGCACGCCATCGCCGACGCCGTCGCCGCGGGCGTGCCGACCGTGGCCGAGTGCGCCGGTCTGCTGTACCTGTGCCGCACGCTCGACGGCGCGCCCATGGTCGGCGCGCTGCCCGCGGACGCTGCCATGACCCCGCGGCTGACGCTGGGTTACCGCACCGCCGTCGCGCCCGAGGAGCACCTGCTCGCGCCGACCGGGGGCCGGGTGACGGGCCACGAGTTCCACCGCACGCACGTCACCCCGGCCCACCTCGGGGCGGACGACCCGGACGCGGGCCTCTCCGTCGCCTGGACGAGCGCGCACGGCCCGGCCGGCTTCGCCAGCCCGACGCTGCACGCGTCCTACCTGCACACCCACTGGGCCGGCCACCCCCGCATGGCCGCCCGCTTCGCGGCGGCCGTCCACGCCCTCCCGCGTGGCGTGGAGGCTCTCGCTGGTCGAGTAGCCGGTGCGGGCGAGGGACGAGCCTCGCACCGGCGTATCGAGACCACCCGGCAACAGCTCAGTGAGAGCCGACCCCCAGCGACGGCCTGGAGTGGTCCCGACGTGTCGACCAGCGCAGTGGACCCCCTCCGCCACCACGGCGACGCGGAGGCGACGGAGGGCCTCCTCGACCTCGCCGTCAACGTGCACGACGGACCTCGACCGACCTGGCTCGACGACGCCCTGCGCGGCGCGCTCGAGCACGTCGGCCGCTATCCCGACGCACGCGAGGCCGAGGCGGCGGTCGCCCACCGGCACACCCGACCGGTCGAGGAGGTGCTGGCCACGGCCGGCGCCGCCGAGGCGTTCACGCTGCTCGCGCGGGCGCGACCCTGGCAGCACCCGGTGGTCGTGCACCCGCAGTTCACCGAGCCCGACGTCGCCCTGCGCCAGGCCGGGCACACGCCGCGCCACGTGCTCCTCGGGCACGACTTCGCGCTCGAGCCCGACGCCGTCCCCGACGCCGCCGACCTCGTGGTCGTCGGCAACCCGACCAACCCGACCGGCGTGCTGCACCCGGCGTGGGCGCTGCGTGCGCTGGTCCGTCCGGGGCGCGTCGTCGTGGTCGACGAGGCGTTCATGGACGCCGTGCCCGGGGAGTCGGCCTCGCTCGCCGACGCACGTCTGCCGGGCGTGCTGGTGCTGCGCAGCCTCACGAAGCTCTGGAGCATCCCCGGCGTCCGCGCCGGCTACGTCCTCGGCGACGCCGACCTGGTCGCCGACCTGCGCGCCCAGCAGCCCCCGTGGTCGGTGTCGGCGCACGCCACCGCCGCGATCGTCGCCTGCACCTCCGACGACGCCCGCGCGGAGGCCGCCCGCCGCGCCTCGCAGGTCGCCCGGGACCGTGCCGTGCTGACCGACGGTCTCGACGCCCTCGGCGTGCGTCACCTGCCGTCCGCGGCGCCGTTCGTGCTGGCCGAGGTCGGGCCGGGCGTGCACGGCGCCCTCCGGGACGCGGGGTGGGCCGTCCGCCGCGCCGACACCTTCCCCGGTCTCGACGACCGCTGGGTGCGGGTCGCCGTCCGCGCGCCCGACGTCGCCCGCCGCTTCCTCGCAGCTCTCGAGGTCGTCCTGCAGGAGGTCCGCCCGTGAGTCGGGTGCTCGTCGTGGGCGGCGGTCTGCGTGCCGCGGCCGCCGTCTCCGCGCACCTCGCGCAGGGCGACACGGTCACGGTGGTCGCCGAGGAGCTGGTCGCCACCCTCGAGGACCTCGCCGACCGGGGCCTCATGGCCTGGCACGCGCGCGACCTCGTCCTCGACGACGTGCTCGCCGCCGACGTCGTGCTGCGTCGCCCGGACCAGCCGTCGGGCTCCCCGGAGGACGCGGTCACGCCCGGGGCGTCCCTGTCGGGCGACACCCCGCCCGGGCAGGTCGGCGAGGTCGTGCTCGTCGGCGCCGGCCCCGGCGACCCCGACCTCATGACGGTCGGCGGCCAGCGCGCGCTCGCCGAGGCCGACGTCGTCGTCACCGACCGGCTCGTGCCCCTCGCGGCGCTCGAGATCGTGCGCCCCGACGCGCTCGTCGTCGACGTGGCCAAGGTGCCCGGCGGCCGGTCCACGCCGCAGGAGACCATCAACGAGCTGCTGGTCGAGCACGCGAAGGCCGGTCGTCGCGTCGTCCGGCTCAAGGGCGGCGACCCGTTCGTGTTCGGACGCGGCGGCGAGGAGATGCTGGCCTGCGTCGCGGCGGGCGTCCCCGTGCGGGTGGTCCCCGGTGTCACGTCGTCGGTGTCGGCGCCCGCGCTGGCCGGCATCCCCGTGACCCACCGCGGCACCACGCAGGGCTTCACGGTCGTCTCGGGCCACGTGCCGCCCGGGCACCCCGACGGCACCGTCGACTGGAAGGCGCTCGCCTCCACCGGCACCACCCTCGTCGTGCTCATGGGCGTGCGCACGCTGCCGGCCATCGCGGAGGCCCTCGTGCAGGGCGGCCTCGACCCGCGCACGCCCGCCGCGGTCGTGGCCGACGCGGGGCTGCCGAGCCAGCGTCGCGTAGACGGGACGGTGGCGACCATCGCCGACGTCGTCGCCGAGAGCGGCATCGGCGCACCCGCCGTCACCGTGGTCGGGCACGTCGTGGACGTCCTGTCGTGATCCGGCTGTTCTGGATGCGCCACGGCGAGTCCACCTGGAACGTCGCCGGCCGCGAGCAGGGCCGGACCGCCCACCCGCCGCTCACCGAGCGGGGGCGTGCCCAGGTCGTCGCCGCCGCAGGGACGCTGACGCAGTCGGGCGTGACCGCCGTGGTCTGCTCGCCGCTGGTCCGGGCGCGCGAGAGCGCCGACCTGGTCGCCGCCCACCTGGGACTCGACGTCGTGGAGGACCCGCTGCTCGTCGAGCGGGGCCTGGACGAGACGGTCGACGACGTGGTGGAGCGGATCAGCACCTTCCTCGCCCGTCCGCCGCTCGACAGCACCCTGGTGGTCAGCCACGGCGACCTCATCGCCTACGCGCATGCCCTCCTGACGGGGTCCACGCCTAGCCTGCCCGAGAACGCCGAGGTCCGGGTGACGGTGTCGTGACCCTCGACGCCTGGCGGCTCGCCGTCGGCACGCTCAGCGCCTGGCCGGTGCGGCCGCCCGGCCCGGTCGACCGCGGTGTCGCCGGCCGGGCGATGCTGCTCGCGCCGCTCGCCGTCCTCCCGCTGGCCGTGGCCGCCACCCTGCTCGTGCTGGTCGCCGACGCCGCCGGCCTCGCCCCGCTCGTCACGGGCCTGCTCGTCGTCGGGCTCCTCGCGCTCGGCACCCGGGCGTTCCACCTCGACGGCCTCGCGGACACCGCCGACGGGCTCACGTCGTCCTACGACCGCGACCGCACGCTCGCCGTCATGCGCTCGGGCGACGTGGGGCCCGCCGGGGCCGCCGCCCTGGTGCTGGTGCTCGGGCTGCAGGCCGCGGGCGTGGCGGCGCTCGCCGCGTCCGACGCCGCCCTGCTCGTCGGCGCGGCCGTGCTCCTCTCGCGGGGGAGCCTCGCGCTCGCCTGCGCCCGACCGGTGCCGGCCGGTGAGGGCTCCCGGCTGGGCGTCGTGGTCGCGGGCACCGTGCCGGTCGTCGCCGCCTTGGCCGCCCTGGCCGTCTGGACCGCCGTGCTCGTGGGCAGCGGCCTGCTGGTCGACGTGCCCTGGTGGCGCACCCTCGCGGCCACGGCGGCGGCCCTGGCCGTCCTGACGCTGCTCCTGCTGAGGGCTCGGCGTCGCATCGGCGGGGTCACCGGCGACGTGCTCGGTGCCGGGGTCGAGCTCGCACTCGCCGCCGTGCTGGCGGTGCTGTCGTGACGGCACCGGGCGCCAGGGCCGCCGGACTCGTCCTGGGCTTCGCCGCCGACCGTCTCCTCGGCGACCCGCAGCGCCTCCACCCGGTCGCCGGGTTCGGTCGCGCGGCGGCCGCCCTCGAACGTCGGACCTACGCCGACCGGCGTGCCGCGGGCGTCGTGCACGTCGGCCTGCTCGTCGGCGGCAGCGCGCTGGCGGGCGTCGTCGCGCAGGCCGCCGCGAGACGTCGCGGGTCCGTGGCCGAGACGCTGGTGGTGGCCGGATGCACCTGGGCCGTCCTCGGCGGCCGCTCCCTCGAGCGCGAGGCGCTCGCCGTGCACGACCACCTCGTCGCCGACGACCTGCCGGCCGCCCGCCAGCGCGTCACGCACCTCGTCGGCCGCGACCCGAGCGTCCTCGACACCGGCGGCGTCGCGCGCGCCACCGTCGAGTCGGTGGCCGAGAACACCTCCGACGCGGTCGTCGCCCCCCTCGTGGCCGGGGCCGTGGCCGGGGTGCCGGGCCTGCTCGCGTACCGCGCCGCGAACACGCTCGATGCCATGGTCGGGCACCGCACGCCGCGTCTCGAGCGGTTCGGGTGGGCCGCCGCGCGGCTCGACGACCTGCTCAACCTCGTGCCCGCCCGGCTGTCCGCCGCCCTCGCCGCGGTGGCGGCCCCGATCGTCGGCGGCAGCCCCTCGGCGGCCGTCCGTGCCTGGGCGCGCGACGCCCGGCACCACCCCAGCCCCAACGCGGGCCCCGTCGAGGCGGCGTTCGCCGGGGCGCTCGGCGTGCAGCTGGGCGGCGTCAACGTCTACTTCGGGCGCACCGAGGACCGGCACACGCTGGGCGACGGTCGCCCGGCCGCCCCCGCCGACGTCGCCCGCGCCACCCGGCTCGCGTGGCTGGTCGACGTCGGTGCGCTCCTCAGCTGTGCGCTCGCGCCCAGGCTGCTGCGTCGTCGACGTCGCTGACCGTCTCCACGCCCTCGGGCGGTGCCGGGCGACGCACGACCACGACGGCGGCACCGCGCTCCGCGGCGACGTCGAGCTTCGCCACCGTGTGGTCGCCCCCGGAGTCCTTGGTCACGACGACGTCGACGGCGTGCTCCGCGAGCAGGGAGCGCTCCGACGCCAGGTCGTAGGGACCGCGGCTCTGCAGCAGCGTCCAGGCCTGGGGCAGCGGCACCTCCGGCTCGTCGACCACCCGCACGAGGGCCGGGACGTCGCGCAACGGCTCCACGAAGGGCGCGAGACCCTGCCGGCCGATGCTCAGGAACGGCCGGTGCCCGAGCGCCGCCGTCGCGGTCGCGGCCTCCTCGTGGGAGTCGACCCAGTGCCACCGCTCCGCGTCCGGGCGGGTCGCCCAGCCCGGACGCTCGAGCCGCAGCAGCGGCACGCCCTCGGCCGCGCAGGCCAGCGCCGCGTTGCGCGAGATGCCGGCCGCGAACGGGTGCGTCGCGTCGACCACCGCGGCCACCCCCTCGTCGCGCAGGTAGGCCCGCAGGCCGTCCACACCCCCGAACCCGCCGATCCGCGTCGCGCCGACCGGCATCCGCGGGCGGGCGACGCGACCAGCCAACGACGACGTGAACCGCAGCCCCTCGAGGGACCGCGCGAGCGCGCGGGCCTCGGCCGTGCCGCCCAGCAGCAGCATCATGCGACGCTCCCCGCACCTGGGGGCAGCAGCGGCAGGTCGGCGGGCGCGCCGTCGCGGGCAAGCGTCCAGAGCGCGTCGACGTCGAGGTGCTCCTCGACGAGGTCGCCCAGCCGGTCCAGCCGCGCCTCGCGCAGCGCCCCGAAGGACACGTCGGAGTCCGGGAGCGTCGTGCCCGCGGCAGCCGCCACCTCCGCGAGGAACGCGTGCCGGAACGCGTCGCCCTCGAGGCTGCCGTGCCACATGGTGCCCATCACCGCGCCGCGTCGCGCGCCGGCCAGGAACTCCTCGTCGGCACCCCGCGCGATGCGGCCGTGGTGGATCTCGTAGCCCGTCGTCGTCGCGCCCAGCGCCTCCCCGACCGGCAGCCGCAGCACCTTCTCCGTGCCGAAGGTCGTCTCCACGTCGAGCAGCCCCAGGCCCTCCACGCTGCGCGGCGTCGGCGCCTCGACCGCGTCAGGGTCGTGCACGTGGCGTCCGAGCATCTGGAACCCGCCGCAGATCCCCAGCACCGGACGTCCGGCGCGCGCGTGCGCCACCACGGCACGGTCCAGGCCCCGCGACCTCAGCCACGCCAGGTCGTCGATGGTGGCGCGGGTGCCCGGCAGCACGACCAGGTCGGCGTCCGCGACGTCGCGCGGGTCCGACACGAACACGACGTCGACGCCGGGCTCCACGCCCAGGGCGTCGACGTCGGTGAAGTTGCTGATCCGCGGCAGGCGCACCACCGCGACCCGCAGGGCCCCCGCCGTGCCGGAGCGTCGCCCCTCCAGGTCGAGCGCGTCCTCGGAGTCGAGCCACAGCGTCGGGTCCCACGGGAGCACGCCCAGGAACGGCCGACCGGTGAGCTCCGTGAGCCGGTCGAGGCCCGGCTCCAGCAGCGAGACCTCCCCGCGGAACTTGTTGACCACGAACCCCGCCACGAGCGCCTGGTCGGCGGAGTCGAGCAGGGCCACCGCCCCGTGCAGCGCGGCGAACAGCCCGCCACGGTCGATGTCGCCCACCACGACCACCGGCATCCGTGCGTGCTGCGCGAGACCGAGGTTCACGTAGTCCGACGCGCGCAGGTTGATCTCGGTCGGCGACCCCGCCCCCTCGGCCACGACCACGTCGTACCGGCCGGCCAGGTCGTCGAACGCCGCGTGGGCGGCCTGCGCGAGATGACGCCGTCCCTCGACGAAGTCCGTCGCGTCCACGACCCCGCCCGGTCGGCCCATGACCACGGCGTGGCTGCGACGGTCGCTGCCCGGCTTCAGCAGCACCGGGTTCATCGCCACCTCGGGCGTCGCCCGTGCCGCGAGCGCCTGCACCCACTGGGCGCGGCCGATCTCGCCGAAGCCGCCGTCCGCGTCGCCCCCCAGCGGGACGACCATCGAGTTGTTCGACATGTTCTGCGCCTTGTAGGGCGCGACCCGGAGCCCGCGGCGCGCGAACGCGCGGCACACGCCGGTCGTCACGACGCTCTTGCCCGCGTCCGACGTCGTCCCGGCGACCAGCAACCCAGGTGTGCGCACCTGGGCAGACTACCCACCGCCCCCGGACCGACCGGTCCCGCGACCTACGGCGTGCTCGTCGGCCGGGGAAGCGTGAACGGGACGCTGGGCGGTGCCCACTCCTCCTTGCCGAGGCGAGTCATCGGCGCCAGCCGGTCGAACTCGGGGTGGCCGTCGACGAGCACGTGGTCGGCGACGCTGAACAGCAGCACCTCGGCGAGCACGAGCGTCGAGTCGCCGAGCTCGGTGGTCGAGTGCAGCCGGCACTCGATCGACGCGGGGGAGTCGACGACGCGCCGGGGCGCGACCAGCTCGCTCGGCTCCGTCGCCAGCCCCAGCGCCTCCGCCTCGTCGACCCCGTGCTCGTACGGCGCGCTCGACCCGTTGACGGCGTCGGTGAGGGGCTGCGTGGCCAGGTTCACGACCAGCTCACCGGTCTCGCGCACGTTGCGCAGCGTGTCCTTCTCGCCCACCGACGTGAACGCGAGGATCGGCGGCTCCGCGCACGCGACCGTGAAGAACGAGTGCGGCGCGAGGTTGCCCCGACCCTGCGCGTCGACGGTGCTGATCCAGGCGATGGGCCGGGGGACGACGAGGGCGGTCATCAACCGGTACGGCTGGACGCCCTCGTCGCCCACCCGCAGGCTGGTGCGCAGGCTCACCGGGCGAGGGTGGCGACGTCGATGACGGCGCGGTAGCGCACGTCGCCGTCGACGACCCGGTCGTAGTACTCGTCGACCTGGTCGGCGGAGATGACCTCGACGGTGGCGGTGATGTCGTGCTCGGCGCAGAAGTCGAGCATCTCCTGGGTCTGCGGCAGGCCGCCGACCATCGAGCCCTCGACGGCGCGTCGCATGGTCAGCAGCGAGAAGGCACCGACCTCGAGCGCGTCGCTGGGGGCGCCGAGGTTGATCATCCGGCCGCCGCGGTCGAGCAGGCCGAGGTACTCGTCGAGGGGGACGGACGCGCCGACGGTGTTGAGGATGACGTCGAAGGAGCCGCGCAGCCTCTTCAGCGCCCCCTTCTCCTCGGTGGCGACGTACTCGGACGCGCCGAACGCGAGGCCGTCCTCCTTCTTGGCGTCGGTGCGGCTGAGCACGGTGACCTTCGCGCCGAGCGCGGCGGCGATCTTGACGGCCACGTGGCCGAGCCCGCCCATGCCGATGACGCCGACGCGGGAGCCCTCCGTGACGCCGTGGCGCACGAGCGGGGCGTACGTGGTGATGCCGGCGCACAGCAGCGGCGTGGTGCCGGCGAGGTCGACGCCGTCGGGCACCTTCACCGCGAAGTGGTCGCGGACGACGACCTGCTCGCTGTAGCCGCCGTACGTCACCTCGCCGTCGTAGGTCTTGGCGGAGTAGGTCTGCACGACGCCTTGGTCGCAGAACTGCTCCTCGCCGTCCTGGCAGGCGTCGCACTCCAGGCACGAGTCGACGAAGCAGCCGACGCCGACCGTGTCGCCGACGGCGTGGGCGGTGACGTCGGAGCCGACCTCCTCGACCGAGCCGATGATCTCGTGACCCGGCGTCATCGGGAAGATCCCGGCGCCCCACTCGTCGCGCGCCTGGTGGATGTCGGAGTGGCAGATCCCGGCGTACCTGATCTTGATGCGCACGTCGTTCGGCTTCAGGTCGCGTCGCTCGAGGTCGACGGTCTCGAACGGCTTCCCGGCGTCGGGCACGGACAGGGCGGAGACGGTGGTGGTCATGTCCTCCACGGTAGGCACGCCCCCCTCCCCCCGCAGCGCGAGCGAGCAGCATCACGTCCGCCCCCCGCTGATCTGTCGGGCGGTCCCGCTCCGTCGAGACGAGCTCGCTGGCGCTACTACTCGACCGGCGATACCGCTGGTCGAGTAGTCGACGCCGCGACGAAGGAGCGGGCGGCGGCGTATCGAGACCACTCCAAGCGGTCGCTGGGAGCAGGCCCGCGCTGATCCGTTGCCGGGTGGTCTCGATACGTCCGAGCCTCGCAAGCTCGCTCGGACTACTCGACCAGCGGAACGTTCCGCTGGTCGAGTAGTCGGCTCCGCCGAGGGACGAGGCGTGGGGCGACGTATCGAGACCACTCTGAGCTGTCGCTGGGGGTTGGTCCACGCTGAGCCGTTGCCGGGTGGACGTTCCTATATCGCGTCAAGTGCTCGTAGGTCGGCTTTGAGGGCTCCGTGGAGTTCGCGGGC
>NZ_JBYTCR010000018.1:0-85802 GCF_058790455.1 Aeromicrobium sp. EU05-FHT14F07 | reverse complement strand
GTGGATCTGCCACCTCAAGAGCGCTCAGAAGGTGGCAGATCCACCGCCGGCACGCACGAACGCAGAATCTTGGGTCCCACGCGAGCCACACCCCGAAGACCCAGACCACCGGCCCGCCAGCCGCCCGGTCGAGGCCCTTTCGGAGACCAGACACATCGAAAGCCGAGGCAGCGCACCAGCAAGGTCGAACCCCCTGCGGCAGCGCACCAGCAAGGTCAAACCCCCTGCGGCGACGCACCAGCAACCCCAGACCCCCTGCGGCAGCGCACCAGCAACCCCAGACCCCCTACGACAGCGCACCAGCAACCCCAGACCCCCTGCGGCAGCACACCAGCAAGGTCACGACCCCGCCAGGTGGCGCGAAAAAAGACCAGGACGTCAGCCGAGGAGGGTGGAGCGGAGCGGCACGTCGACCCAGCGGGGCCCGTTCGGCTTGATGGTGACGACCCGCGGCTCGGCCTCGTCGGGGTGGTCGCCGTCGTGCTCGGTGCCGAGGGGGTCGATGGGGCGGGCGCCGCGGACCTCGATGCTCACCGACAGCCAGCTGTCGTTCAGCTGCTCGGCCATCCCCTCGCCCCACTCGACAACGGTGACGGCCTCGTCGGAGGCGGTGTCGAGGTCGAGGTCGTCGACCTCGGCGGCGCTGCCGAGGCGGTAGGCGTCGACGTGGACGAGGGCGGGGCCGTCGACGAGCGACGGGTGGGTGCGGGCGAGCACGAAGGTGGGCGACGTGACCGGTCCGCGGACGTGCAGCGCGTCGCCGAGCCCCTGCGTGAACGTCGTCTTCCCCGCGCCGAGGTCGCCCGAGAGCACCAGGAGGTCGCCGGGGCGGACCAGCTCGGCCACCCGCCCGGCAAGGTGCTGCATCGCGTCGGGGGTCGGCACCTCGCGGGCCAGCCACAGCGTCTTGCCGAGCACCAGCAGCGGACCCTCCTGGCCCACCGGGTGGTACTTGCGACGGGTCCAGAACCGGACCGTGTCGGGCAGCTCCTCGCGCACGTGCAGCCAGATGCCGTCCTTGCCGCGCTCCTCGGCCGTGTCCTCCGCGACGCCGACCATGGCCGACGCGACACCGCGCGCCTGGATCTCCGGGTCGACCGACACGCGACGCAGGCCGAGCTTGCCGGGCCGGGACTCGTCGAACAGCAGCGCCCCCATCGGCACGCCGCGACGTTCCACGAGCAGCCCGCCGGCGGTCGCGAGCACCTCGGAGACCGACTCGACGGTCTCGTCGAGGGCCGTCGACGGCGGGTCGAGGTCGGGCCGGACGCTGAACGAGCGGTGGATGATGTCGACGATCGCCTCGGCGTGCTCGGGTCCGGCGTCGAGGACGTCGAGCGCCCGCATCACCGGTCGCCCTCGCGGACGGGGTGCCCCACCTCGTCGAGCAGGTCCTCGATGATCCGGGTGACGGCCACGTTCTCCTCGAAGGGCACCATGTGCCCGGCCCCCTCGAACGTCACGAGACGGGCGTCGTCGATGGTGCGCGCGAGACGTCGGGCGTGCTTGAGGGGCGTGAGCAGGTCGTGGTCGCCGCAGGCGACGACCACCGGGACCCGGCCGAGCCCCTCGGCGCCGCTGCGGACGTCGAGGTCCACGAACGCCGGGTAGAAGTCGAGCAGCACGTGGGTCTGGGCGCGCAGGATCATCTCGTCGGACATGTCGGCGTACTTGCGGGGCGCGTCGGGCCCGACCGCCCAGCGCCGGATCACGCTGTAGCTGTTGAAGGTCCGGCCCCAGTCGAGCAGCGGCGCACCGGCGCGCAGGAACGGCAGGATGCGACGCAGCGCCGGGCTCTGCCGCACGAGCCGTCCGTCGCTGGTCGACAGGAGCACCGCGCCCACCACGCGCTCGCCGAACAGCTCGGGCGACTCCGCCGCGAGCTGCTGCACGGTGATGCCCCCCATCGAGTGCCCGACGAGCACGACGGGACCCTCGGGCACGACCTCGTCGAGCAGGGTGCGCAGGTCGTCGGCGAGCTGCGAGAAGCTCGACCCCCGGCGCGTGGAGCGGCCGGAGCCGCCGTGCGAGCGCTGGTCGTAGAACACCATCCGCACGAGACCGCGCAGCGCGAGCCGCTGGTAGTGCCAGGTGTCGAGCGTGCACACCCAGCCGTGCACGAACACGACGGTGGGTGCGGTGCCGCCACCGTCGGCCTCGTCGGCCTCGTCGACCTCGACGTTGAGCGGGACGCCGTCGGACGCGACGACGGTGCGGACGGGGCTGTGCACGCTCCCGAACGGGACCTCCTCGCCGCGCTGCTCGCGGCGGTGCTCCCGACGCCGGGTGTCGACGACCTTGGCGGTCACACCGGCAGCCACGAAGGCTCCGGCGGTCGCGGCGAGTGCTGCCAGGCGGGAGGGGGCGGGGCTCATCACTGTCCTCGGTGGCGGGGCTCGGACGGCCCTCAGCCTCGGTGGGTACGCACGACACGGTCGCCGAGTCGGGTGACGACCTCGTAGGCGATCGTACCGGCGGCGATCGCCCAGTCCTGGGCGGTGGGGGCACCCGGGTCGGCACCGAACAGCGTGACGACGTCGCCGCGACGCGCCGCGCGGTCCCCCAGGTCGACGACCAGCTGGTCCATGCAGATGCGGCCGACGACCGGCACCCGTTCGCCGTGGTGGGCGGCCTCGGCGCGACCGGACGCGGAGCGCAGGACGCCGTCGCCGTACCCGAGGGGCACGAGCCCGAGGGTGGTCTCGCGGTCGGTGGCCCAGGTGTGCCCGTAGGAGACGGCGGTGCCGGCCGGCACCCGCTTGACCTGCGCGAGCCGCCCGCGCAGCGTCATGACGGGACGCAGGTCGACGATGCCCGCGACCGCGGGGTCGGGTGCGATGCCGTAGGTGGCGATGCCGGGACGGACGAGGTCGAAGTGGGCGCTGGGCCGGGTCAGCAGCCCGGCGGAGTTGGCGAGGTGACGCCACTGCGGGTCGAGCCCGGCGTCGCTCGCGACGTCGAGCGCGGTCCGGAAGGCCGTCTCCTGCTCGTCGTTGGCCGGATGGTCGGGCTCGTCGGCGCAGGCCAGGTGCGACCAGACGCCGGTGACCTCGACCCTCCCCGCGGCCTGCGCGCGCGAGGCTGCGGCGACGAGCGCGTCCCAGGCCGGACCGCGGGCACCGTTGCGTGAGAGCCCGGTGTCGACCTTGAGCTGCACGCGGGGTCGCCGACCCGTCGGGGCGTCGTGCAGGATCTCGTCGAGCTGCTCGACCGACGACGCCGTCAGCTCGACGTCGTGCTCGACCGCGGCGCCGTAGGCGGCGCCGGGTGCCGCGAGCCAGCACAGGACGGGACCGGTGTCGCCCGCCTGGCGCAGCGCGAGGGCCTCCTCGACGGTGGCGACGCCCAGCCACGACGCCCCCGCGTCGCGTGCGGCGCGCGCGACCGGGCGCAGCCCGTGGCCGTAGGCGTCGGCCTTGACGACGGACATCAGCGCGGCGCCGGGCGCGTGCGCGGCGAGGGTGGCCACGTTGTGGCGGTACGCGTCGAGGTCGACGACGGCCTCGGCCTGGGGGCTCACCACGCGCGCACCTGCTCGAGGGTGCCGGCGTGGAACGCGGCCACGGTCTGCCGGAGGGCGGCGGCGACGTCGGACGCCACGAACGGTCCGCCCGGGTTCGCGCGCACGCCCGCGGCGCCGTGCAGGAGGGCCGCGTGCCGGCCCGCGTCGAACGGGTCCAGCCCGCCGGCGAGCAGCGACGCGGCGAACCCGGCGAGGACGTCGCCCGAGCCCGCGGTGCCGAGCCAGGGGGTGCCGGAGAGGTTGACGGCCGCGCGCCCGTCGGGGTGCACGACGACCGTGCGGGCGCCCTTGAGCAGCACGGTCGCGCCCCAGCGCGCGGCGGCACGTCGGGCGTGCTCCAGGGGGTCGGCATCCACGGTCTCGCGCTCGACGTCGAGCAGCCGCGCGAGCTCTCCGGCGTGCGGCGTCAGCAGCGCGGGCACGCCGACGGGTCGCGGCAGGTGCTCGAGCGCTCCGGCGTCGACGACGAGCGGTACCTCGTCGTCGAGGCAGGCGGCCAGCTGGTCGGCCACGTCGTCGCCCGCTCCGGGGCCGACGACCCAGGCCTGCACCCGTCCGCGGCCGTGCACGACCTCCGGGGCGCGGTCGACCACCCGCGCCGCCAGGGTGTCGCCGCCGACGAAGCGCACCATGCCGGCGAGGCCCGACTGCGCACCGGCGACGCACAGGTGGGCGGCGCCGGCGTAGGCGTCGGAGCCGGCGTTGACCCCGACCACGCCACGCGCGTACTTGTGCGACGCGGCGCCGGGCACGTGCCGGCGGAGGAGGTCGCCGTCGGTCGCCTCGAGCGACGTCACGGTCGGCGCGTCGAGGTGGGGGCCGAGGCCGATGTCGACGAGCGTCGGCGGCTCGCCGCCACCGGCATCGGCGGCGGGTCCGACGAGCGAGCAGACCTTGAGGGTGCCGAACGTGACGGTGCGGTCGGCGCGGACGTGCCGACCGGGCGTCGCCCCCGTGTCGACGGCCACGCCGGACGGGACGTCGACCGCGACGACGTGGGCGTCGGTGTCGTGGGTCCACGCGGCCCACTCCCCCGCGCGGCCCTCGAGACCGGGGCGCGCGCCGATGCCGAACAGCGCGTCCAGGCACCACCGCTGGTCGCCGGGAGCCGGTACGCGGCGCGCACCGGCCGCCTCGGCCGCGGCGAGTCCCTCGGCGTGGACGGCGTCGGGGTCGAGCAGCGCGAGGTCGACGTGGACGCCGCGCGCGAGCAGGTGGGTGGCGGCGAAGAGCGCGTCGCCGCCGTTGTTGCCGGGGCCGACCAGGACGAGGACCGTCTCGTCGGCCGGCACGACGTCGAGGGCGTCGGCGAGACCACGCGCCGCGCGCTGCATGAGCGCGTCCCAGCCGGTCTCGGCGGCGAGGCGCTCCTCGGCGGCACGGACCTGGGCGACGGTGTGGGCGTTCAGCACGGGGTCAAGCCTCCGCCACGACGAACGCCGTCGCCACCGACGTGTCGTGCGACAACGACACGTGCACCCGCTCGACGCCCACCGAGCGCAGGTGCGCTGCGGCCGCGTCGCTCAGGGCGAGCGCAGGAGCACCGTGCTCGTCGAGCACGACCTCGACGTCGTGCCACGACAGCCCCGTCGGCGCACGCAGCGCCTTCACGAACGCCTCCTTGGCGGCGAAGCGCGCCGCCAGGCGCTCGGGCGAGCCGACCGCGGCCTCGACGGGCGTGAACAGGCGCTCGCGCAGCCCGGCGGTGCGTTCCAGCGACCGCTCGAAGCGGGCGAGGTCGACGACGTCGACGCCCACGCCCCAGATGCCGGCCACGGAGGCCTACTCGACCGTGACGGACTTGGCGAGGTTCCGCGGCTGGTCGACGTCGTGGCCGAGCAGGCCCGCCAGCTCGCACGCGAAGATCTGCAGCGGCACCGTGGCGACCAGCGGCTGCAGCAGCGTCGGCACCTTCGGCAGCCGGATCAGGTGGTCGGCGTACGGCACGACGTCGTCGTCACCGTCCTCGGCGAGCACGATGGTGAGCGCGCCGCGGGCCCGGATCTCCTGGATGTTGCTGACGATCTTCTCCTGCAGCTGGTCGCGGGCCTTCGGCGGCACGACGACGAACACGGGGATGCCGTCCTCGATGAGCGCGATCGGACCGTGCTTCAGCTCGCCGGCCGCGAACCCCTCGGCATGCAGGTACGCGAGCTCCTTGAGCTTCAGCGCACCCTCGAGCGCCACCGGGTAGCCGACGTGGCGGCCCAGGAACAGGACCGAACGGGTGTCGACGAGCTCGGCGGCGAGCTTGCGGACCTGCTCGCCCTCGTCGAGCATCCGCTGGATGCCGGCCGGCAGCTTCTCGAGCGCGGCCATGATGGCGTCGATCTCGTCGCCGTACTTCACGCCCCGCACCTGCGCGAGGTACAGGCCGAGGAGGTAGCAGGCGACGATCTGCGACAGGAAGCCCTTCGTCGACGCGACCGCCACCTCGGGCCCGGCGTGCGTGTAGATGACCGCGTCGGACTCGCGCGGGATCGTGGAGCCGTTGGTGTTGCAGATGCTCAGCACCCGCGCCCGCTGCTGACGGGCGTAGCGGATGGCCATGAGCGTGTCCATCGTCTCGCCCGACTGGCTGATCGCCACCACGAGCGTCGAGCGGTCGATGATCGGGTCGCGGTAGCGGAACTCCGACGCCAGCTCGACCTCGCACGGGATGCGCGTCCAGTGCTCGATCGCGTACTTGGCGACCAGACCGGCGTACGAGGCCGTGCCGCAGGCGATGATGATGATCTTGTCGACGTCGCGCAGCTCGTCGTCGCTGAGCCGCATCTCGTCGAGCTGCAGCCGGCCGGACCGGCAGTAGCGGCCCAGCAGCGTCTCGGCGACGGCCTGCGGCTGCTCGTCGATCTCCTTGAGCATGAACCAGTCGTAGCCGCCCTTCTCGGCGGCCGACACGTCCCAGTCGACGTGGTAGCTGGTCGTCTCGGCGGGCGCGCCGTCGAAGTCGGTGACCGTCATCGAGTCGCGCGTGATGGCCACGACCTGGTCCTGCCCGAGCTCGACGGCCTCGCGCGTGAACTCGATGAACGCCGACACGTCGGAGCCGAGGAAGTTCTCGCCGTCGCCCCGGCCCACCACGAGCGGGGAGTTGCGCCGCGCGCCGACCACGACGTCGGGCTGCTGCGCGTCGGTGAAGACGAGCGTGAACGCGCCCTCCAGACGCTGGCAGACGGCGCGGACGGCGTCGTCGAGCGCTGGGGTGCGCTGCAGCTCGTCGGAGAGCAGGTGCACGACCACCTCGGTGTCGGTCTCGGACAGCAGCTCGTGCCCGGCCGCCTCCAGCTCGGCGCGCAGCACCGCGAAGTTCTCGATGATCCCGTTGTGCACGACCGCCAGGCGGCCGTCCTCGCTCAGGTGCGGGTGCGCGTTGCGGTCGTTGGGCGCACCGTGCGTCGCCCACCGGGTGTGGCCGATGCCGGTGGTCGTCTCGGGCATCGTGGTCTCGGCCAGGACGCCGTCGAGGTTGGCCAGCTTGCCGGCCTTCTTGGCCCACGCGATCCGACCCGTGGAGGGGTCGGGCAGGGCGACGCCACCGGAGTCGTACCCGCGGTACTCGAGCCGTCGCAACCCGCCCATGACGACGTCGAGGGCGTTGCGGTGCCCGACGTATCCCACGATTCCGCACATGCGCTCCAGGGTACCCAGGAGCGCCCGTGGGCCTCGGTACCGGCAGGATGGACGTCATGGCCCGTGAGCTCTCGCCGTACGTCGAGATCGAGCGATCGGCGTGGGCCGACCTCGCCGACGACGTCCCCCAGCCCCTCAGCGAGGAGGACGTCCAACGTCTCAAGGGCCTCGGCGAGGAGCTCGACATCGACGAGGTGCGGCAGGTCTACCTGCCGCTGACCGAGCTGATCAGCCTGCGCGTGCGCGCTGCGACCCGCCTGTGGGAGGCCACCGAGGCGTTCCTGCGCGAGCCGCAGCCGCAGCGCACGCCGTTCGTCATCGGGGTCGCGGGCTCGGTGGCCGTCGGCAAGTCGACCACGGCCCGCCTGCTCCGCGAGCTGCTGTCGACGTCGCCGGAGCACCCGAACGTGCAGCTGGTGACCACCGACGGCTTCCTGTGGCCGAACGCCGAGCTGGAACGTCGCGGCATCCTGCAGCGCAAGGGCTTCCCGGAGTCCTACGACCGCAAGGCGCTGCTGCGGTTCGTCATCGACGTCAAGTCCGGCGTCGAGCAGGTGACGGCCCCCGTCTACTCCCACCTCACCTACGACCGCACCGAGGAGACGGTGGTCGTCGAACGGCCCGACATCGTCATCGTCGAGGGTCTCAACGTGCTCGCGCCCGCGAAGGACCGCGGCGACGGCTCCCCCGGCCTGTCCGTCAGCGACTACTTCGACTTCTCCATCTACGTCGACGCGTCCAGCAAGGACATCCGTCGCTGGTACGTCGACCGGTTCCTCGCCCTGCGCCGCACCGCCTTCGCGGACCCCGCCTCCTACTTCCACCGCTACAGCAGCCTCACCGACGACGAGGCCGTCGCCCGCGCCGAGGAGCTGTGGGACACCATCAACTGGCCCAACCTGCGCGAGAACATCCAGTCCACCCGCGGCCGCGCCGACCTCGTCCTGCGCAAGGGCAGCGACCACTCCGTCAAGTGGGTGCGGTTCCGCAAGATGTGAGGTCGCGTCGGTGTGGCTCGGGCTCGTCCCGCCGGTGCGTCGGCGTGGCTTCGACTCGTCCTGCGGGTGCGTCGGCGTGGCTTCGACTCGTCCTGCGCTCCGAAAGGGCCTCGACCGGGCGGCTGGGCGGGAGCCGGCTTCGGGTCTCGGGCTGTGGCCCGCGTGGACGCAAGAATCTGCGTTCGTGCGCTGGGATTCGAAGGATGCTGCGTTGGCTACGGGATCCCGTCGTGAACGCAGAAGCGTTCGACCTGGTTCGCGTGAATGCAGAATCTTGGGTGCCCTTTGCGTTGGGGGGACGAAGGATTCTTCCTTCTCGTGGACCGTTCCACGAGAAGGGAGAATCCTTCACACCCCTCCCCCGCTCAGCGGTGGATGCGCCACCTGAACAGCGCCCAGAAGGTGGCAGATCCACCGCCGGACCGCGCAAACGCAGAATCTTGCGTCCAACGCGGGGCACAGCCCGAGAACCCAGCCCACCAGCCCGCCAGCCGCCCGGTCGAGGCCCTTTCGGAGACCACCTCCACGAGAAGCCGCGCCCGCGCAGCTCCACCCGACCACGAAGCCGCGCCAGCGCAGCCCCACCCGACCGAGGAGCCGCGCCGACGCAGCCCCACCCCAAGGAGAAGCCACACCGACGCACCCCCACCCGACCGCGGCGCCCCCTCACCGCCCCAGCGGCTTCACGAGCTCAGCGGCCCACGCCACGTGGTGGTAGCCGAGGGCCTCATTGACGGCGATCATCGGTGCGTTGGAGGCGGCGTTCCAGGTGGTCACGCGGGTGCGGCCGGAGAGGAGGTCGGCGGCCTCGTCGAGGGCGGCGGTCTTCATGGCCAGGCCGAGGCCGTGACCGCGGTGGGCTCGGAGGACGAGCGTGTCCCACTGGTAGGCGGTGTCGCCGTGGTCGGGCACGACGAGCTGGGTGTGGCCGGCGAGGGTGCCGTCGGGCGCGACGGCCGCGACCGTCTGCCCGACCCGGCCCTGCTCGGCCCACCGGGCCTCCTCGTGGCGCACCCGCTCCGCGTCGAAGTGCTCCGGCTCCAGCCCCACCTCGCCCGACGGCGCCTCCGTGAGGATCAGCGCCCGGAGGACGGCGTACTGGTCGAGCCACTCGTCGGGGCAGCGACGCCAGGCCACCGCCGTGTACCCGTCGCGCCACACCGGCGGTGCGACCTCGGCGGGCAGCGGGAGCGAGCGGATCGCGTCGAGCAGGTCGACGACGTACCCGTGCGTCTCCGCGAACGCCGACCCCGCGCCCCCGGAGTCCTCCACAGCCCACGCCGCCTCCGCGAAGGCGTTCTCCCGTCCGCGCTCCGCCGCCAGCCTCTCGACCTCGCGGAGCAGCAGGCTCCCGTAGCCGCGTCGACGCTGCTCGGGCACGACGAAGACGTGCAGGTAGGCGAGCGTCCGGTTGTCCTGCTGCGGGAACGACACCCACGCTCCCCCGACGACCTCTCCGTCGACCTCCCCCGCCACGACGACGTGCTCGGCGTACGCGTCGCTGGTCAGGTTGGTGCGCTTCTCGGCGAACCCCCACGGCTCGTCGAAGCGCTCCGTGTGGGCGCGCGCGTAGACCGTGTGGAAGGCCGCGTAGGCGACGTCGTCCGTCAGGTCGATCTCGGCGAGCTGCATGGCGACACCGTAGCGAGATCGACTCGGTCGGTCCCTCAGCCCAGCGTGCGGCGCACGACGCCGGCGAGGTGCTCGGCCACCGACGTGGCCTCCTCGAGCGTCGGCGCCTCCACCATGACGCGCACGAGCGGCTCGGTGCCGGAGGGGCGGAGCAGGATCCGGCCGCGGCCCTCGAGGGCGCCGTTCGCGGCCACGAGCTCGCCCTGCAGCACCGGGTCCGCGTCGACCCGGCTCTTGTCGACGTCGGGCACGTTGACGAGCACCTGCGGCAGCCGTCGCATGACGGAGCCGAGGTCGGCCAGCGTCCGGCCGGTCTCGCTCATCCGGGCCGCGAGGTGCAGGGCCGTGAGCACCCCGTCGCCGGTGGTGGCGTGGTCGGCCATGATCACGTGGCCCGACTGCTCGCCACCCAGCGTGAACCCGCCCGCGCGCATCGCCTCGAGCACGTAGCGGTCGCCCACCGCGGTCTGCAGCACCGTGACCCCGGCGGCCTCCATGGCCTGCACGAACCCGAGGTTGCTCATCACCGTCGCGACGACGGTGTCGGCGTGCAGCAGCCCGCGCTCGAGCCGCGCGAGGGCGAGCACGGCGAGGATCTGGTCGCCGTCGACCACCTGTCCGGCCGCGTCGACCGCGAGACAGCGGTCGGCGTCGCCGTCGAAGGCGAACCCGGCGTCGGCGCCGTGGCGCACGACCGCCGCCTGCAGGTCCTCGAGGTGGGTCGAGCCGCACGCCTCGTTGATGTTCAAGCCGTCGGGCTCGTCGTGGATCGCGACCACCTCGGCACCCAGGCGTCGGAACGCCGCCGGTCCCACGTGGTAGGCCGCGCCGTTCGCGCAGTCGAGCACGACCTTCAGCCCGGTGAGCCGGCCGGGAACGGTGCCGACGAGGTGCTTGACGTAGGCGTCGACGCCCACGTGGCTGTCGCCGACGCGACCGACGCCGACGCCGGTCGGCCGGTCCCACGGCTCACGCAGCCGCTGCTCGATGGCCACCTCGACGGCGTCGTCGAGCTTGTGTCCGCCGCGCGCGAGGAACTTGATGCCGTTGTCGGGCATCGCGTTGTGGCTGGCGGAGATCATGACGCCCATGTCGGCGTCGAGCTCGGCCGTCAGGTACGCCGCGCCGGGCGTCGGGACGACGCCGAGCAGGTGGACGTCGACCCCGGCCGACGCCAGGCCTGCGACGATCGCGGCCTCGAGGAACTCCCCCGAGGCGCGCGGGTCGCGGGCGACGACGGCCGTGGGCCGGCTGTCGGCGAACGCACCGGCCTCGCCCAGCACGTGGGCAGCAGCGACCGACAGGTCGAGCGCGAGCTCGGCCGTGAGGTCGCGGTTGGCGAGGCCGCGTACGCCGTCGGTGCCGAAGATCCGGCCCAACGGAGTCAGCGCTTGCTGTACTGAGGAGCCTTACGGGCCTTCTTGAGGCCGGCCTTCTTGCGCTCCTTGATGCGGGCGTCGCGGGTCAGCAGTCCGGCCTTCTTGAGGATCGGGCGGTTGACCTCCTCGTCGACGCCGTTCAGGGCACGGGCGACGCCGAGGCGCAGCGCGCCGGCCTGGCCGGTCATGCCACCGCCGGTGACACGGGCCACGACGTCGAAGCTGCCCTCGAGGCCGGTGGCCGCCAGGGCCTCCTTGGCGATCTGCTGGTGCAGCTTGTTCGGGAGGAACTCCTCGAGCGGCTTGCCGTTGACGGTCCACACGCCCGTGCCGGGCACGATGCGCACGCGGGCGACGGCCTCCTTGCGACGGCCGGTGGCCGCGCCGGGGGCGATGACCGAGTTGCTGGTCGCGATCTCCGAGGAGGGCGAGGTCTCGGTGGTGTAGACGCCGTCGGTGCTGGTGGGGACGTCGGTCTCGGTGGTGTCGGCCACGGTGCTCGTCTCTTCTGCTCGGGTGCTCACTGGGAGATCTGCTTGATCTCGTACGGCTGGGGCTGCTGCGCGGAGTGCGGGTGCTCCGGGCCGGCGTAGACCTTCAGCTTCTTGATGATCTGGCGTCCGAGGCGGTTCTTCGGCAGCATGCCGGCCACGGACTTCTCGACGGCCTTGCGGGCGTCCTTGTCGAGGAGGTCGCCGTAGGCGATCGTCTTCAGGCCGCCCGGGTAGCCGCTGTGGCGGTAGACGTCCTTGTCGGTGCGCTTGTTGCCCGTCAGCGCGACCTTGTCGGCGTTGATGATGACGACGAAGTCACCACCGTCGACGTGCGGTGCGAACGTCGCCTTGTGCTTGCCGCGCAGCAGGTGCGCGGCCGAGACGGCGAGACGCCCGAGGACGACGTCCTGGGCATCGATGACGTGCCACTGACGGCTGATGTCAGCAGGCTTCGGGCTGTACGTGGGCACGGCGTGACCTTCTCGTTGTCGTTCTTGGCGTCGGTGTCGTTGCGCGGTCCCGTGCCGCGAGGTGGCGGCGGGGGACGTGGTTTCCGGCGTCGGCGCCGGACCGCCGGAGGGCGATCGCGCACGCAGGGCACAACGACGTCCAAGAGTAACCGGCCCGCCCCAGCCGGGTCAAAACGGGGTGCCGGGCACGACGTCGGGCGTCGCCGCGGGGTCCGGTCCCCGAGACCCAGCCTCGCGCACCGTGGGAGGCCGCACTAGGTTGGAAGTGAGTCCGGGACCACATCAACGACCCGTACAGCACGTCACAGGAGACCCATCGTGACCGACCAGACCCTGACCGTCCGCGACAACCGCACGGGCGAGGAGTACGAGCTCGAGATCACGGACGGCACCGTCCGCGCGTCCGACCTCGGCAAGATCGGCAAGACGGAGGACGACCCCGGCATCGCCGTGTACGACCCCGGCTTCACCAACACCGCGTCCACGCGCAGCTCGATCACCTACATCGACGGCGACAAGGGCATCCTCGAGTACCGCGGGTACCCGATCGAGCAGCTGGCCGAGTCCTCGACGTTCCTCGAGGTGGCCTACCTGCTCATCCACGGCGAGCTGCCGACGCAGGAGCAGCACGACGCGTGGGTGCACGAGATCACCTTCCACACGTTCGTGCACGAGAACCTCAAGAGCCTGATGCAGGGCTTCCGCTACGACGCGCACCCCATGGGCATGCTGCTGTCGAGCGTGGGCGCGCTGTCGACGTTCTACCCCGAGGCCCGGGCCATCACCGACGAGAAGGTGCGCCACGACCAGGTCGTGCGGCTCATCGCCAAGATGCCGACGCTGGGTGCGTGGGCGTTCCGCCACGCCCAGGGCAAGCCGTACGTCTACCCCGACAACGACCTCTCCTACACGGAGAACTTCCTGTCGATGCTGTTCAAGATGAGCGAGCAGAAGTACGACCCGGACCCGCGGCTGTCCAAGGCGCTCGAGGTCCTGTTCATCCTGCACGCCGACCACGAGCAGAACTGCTCGACCAACGCGGTCCGCTCCGTCGGCTCGAGCGACGTCGACCCGTACTCCGCCGTCAGCGCCGGCATCGCGGCGCTGTACGGCCCGCTGCACGGTGGCGCCAACGAGGCCGTCCTGCGGATGCTGAAGCGGATCGGCAGCAAGGACAACATCCCGGGCTTCATCGAGGGCGTGAAGAAGGGCGAGGAGCGCCTGATGGGCTTCGGCCACCGGGTCTACAAGAACTACGACCCGCGCGCCAAGATCATCAAGAAGGCCGTCGACGACGTCTTCGAGGTCACCGGCGTCAACCCGCTGCTGGAGATCGCGCAGGAGCTGGAGCGGATCGCGCTCGAGGACGAGTACTTCGTGCAGCGCAAGCTGTACCCCAACGTCGACTTCTACTCGGGCCTCATCTACGAGGCGCTGCAGTTCCCGCCGGAGATGTTCACGGTCCTGTTCGCCATCCCCCGCACGGCCGGCTGGCTGGCGCAGTGGATCGAGCTGGTGGACGACAAGGAGCAGAAGATCGCGCGTCCGAAGCAGATCTACACGGGTGCGCGCACGCTCGACTTCGTGCCCGCGGAGCAGCGCTGGGCCTGACCCCTGCGCCGCGCGACGGCCCTCTGTCCTGGTTCCAGGGACAGGGGGCCGTTTTGGCGCTATGTTGCAGGACGAAAGACCTTTCCGGTGTGGGAGCGCCGGAGGGGAGGGAGCTTTCACGCCGGCTCTGCACACGGCAGAACCGACGGTCACGACTGAGGGAGCATCGTGATGGTCGGACGACGACACCGACGCGTCCAGGGACGCACCACGCACCAGCGTCGCCGCGAGGACGGCGCGGCAGCGGTCGAGTTCGCGCTCGTGCTGCCGATCTTCGTGGCGCTGCTGTTCGGCATCATCAGCTACGGCTGGATGCTGAGCTACCGCCAGGGGATCAGCCAAGCCGCGGCCGAGGGGGCTCGCGTCCTCGCCGTGGCCCCGAGCGGCTCGACGACGTCGCTGTCCGACGCCCGCGCGGCCGTCAACCGGTCGCTCGGGTCCTACGGCGTCACCTGCACGTCCGCGGGCACGCTCACGCGGGGCTCCGAGGTGGTGGGCACCTGCGTGATCACGCCCTCGATGACGTGCGCGGGCTCGACCGCGAAGTGCGCGAAGGTCGCGATCTCGCACCTCTACCGCGACCACCCCCTGCTGCCGTCGTTCCCCGGTCTCGGACTCGTCCTGCCGTCCACGGTCTCCTACGAGACGACGGCGGAGATCAGCTCGTGACCGGGCGGTGGGCGCGTCGCGCGCTGCGACGCGACGACCGTCGGCCCCGACGTCGGCGCGACGAGCGCGGGTCGATCCTGCCGCTGACGATCCTCACCATGACGATCCTGCTGGGCTTCACGGCGTTCGCCGCCGACCTCGGCCTCCAGCGGGTCGCGGTCCGCGACATGCAGTCGGTCGCCGACGTCGTCGCGCTCGACGCAGCCCGCAAGCTGCCCACGTGCGACGTCACGACGCTCACGACCGCGGCGAACGCGAGCCTGGCCCGCCAGAACCGCCGCATCGGTCGGACGTCCCCGCTCGTGGTGACGCCGGGCCACCTCGACTCGGTGACGAAGACGTTCGTCGCCGGTGCCGCGAACGGGGTCTGCGACGCGGTGAAGGTCGAGTCCAGCACCACGGTCGACTACGCCTTCGCCCCCGTCCTCGGCCGCAGCTCGGGCGGGGCGGCGCGCAGCGCCGTCGGCGCTCGGGCCCAGCCGGCCGTCTGCTTCTCCGCCGGCACCCGGTCGCTCGTGCTCAACTCCTCGCAGAGCGCGCTCAGCCCGCTGCTCGACCGGATCCTCAAGGCGAACCTGGGGCTCGTGGGCTACTCCG
This sequence comes from Aeromicrobium sp. EU05-FHT14F07, assembly GCF_058790455.1. NCBI lineage: Bacteria > Bacillati > Actinomycetota > Actinomycetes > Propionibacteriales > Nocardioidaceae > Aeromicrobium > Aeromicrobium sp. EU05-FHT14F07. The sequence goes on along the minus strand of NZ_JBYTCR010000018.1, from coordinate 70,796 downwards.
GCCTGGTCGACCTCAAGGCGCTCACCGTCCGCCTCGGCGACGTGGCCGCCGAGCTGGGCATCGGCACGACGCAGCAGCTCGCGACCGCGACGGTGACGCTGCGCCAGCTGATGGTCGCGACCGCGACCGTCCTGCAGCGCCAGGGCAACACGGCCCAGGCGAACCTGCTGAACACCGTCGGCGGCCAGGTGGGTGCCCTGAACGTGAACCTCGGCCGCTTCCTGTCGGTCGGCACGGGTGGCGAGTCCGGGCTGGACGCCCAGCTGAACGCCCTCGACCTCATCGGCACCGCCGCCCTCTCCGCCGCGGTCGCCAACGGCAAGAACGCCGTGGCGATCGGCGCCGACCTCGGCGTCCCGCTGGACCTGGTCACCGCGAACACGCAGCTCACGCTCATCGAGCCGCCCGTCATCGCCTGCGGCGGGGTGGGAGCGCAGGCACGCACCGCCCAGGTACGGCTCGACGTCAAGACCGGGGTGAGCATCCTCGGGATCGCCGGCATCGGCAACATCTCGCTGGGCGTGCAGGTCGGCAAGGGCACCGCCACCCTGACCAACGTCACGTGCGCGGGCGGCGGGACGCAGGCCTCCACGACGGTGCGCGGCGACACGTCGCTCGCGACGCTCAGCGGGCCGGGTGGCACGGGCAGCGCCACGGTCACGCCGCTGTCGCTCCTGGGCCTCCCGCTCGCCGGCGTCGTGCGCATCACCGGGACCGTCGGCGCGAAGACCAGCACGCAGCAGTTCCCTTACCCGCCGGCGCCGGACCTCACGCAGATCTACGGCGGCGGCGAGCGGATCATCCTGAGCAGCGTCGACAGCACCACGAACACCGTGCTCGACGCCATCAACAAGCTGACCGGCACGCTGGACCTGCTGGTCCAGCCGCTGCTGAAGATGCTGGGGATCCAGCTCGGGATCATGGAGGTCCGGATGCTGGGCACGCCGTCCTGCTCGGCCACGCGCCTCGCGGGCTGACCGCGGGTCAGCGCCGGGTGACGGTCTTCGTCCCCTGCGCGTCCTTGCGGATCGTGATGTCGTCGAGGACCGACCCGGGTCGCCGTCTCGGCTGCGGCGCGTAGCCGTTGGCGGCGACGACCGCGCGGTAGTGCAGCGCGTCGGGCGTGACGTCGACGACCTGGTAGGTGCTCACCTGCTTCGCCCAGCGCGTGCGCGTGGCTCCGCGGCGCGTCCAGTCCTCGCCGGAGATCTGGTAGTACTTCGGCCCGGAGTCCGAGACCGCGAAGACGGTGCCGTCCGGGTCGCCGTGGTAACCGCTCGTGTAGACGTGGTCGTGCCCGTTGAGGAAGAGGTCGACGTCGTGCTTCTCCACGACCGGCAGGATCGTGGAGAACACCTCGGTGTTGGTGCGGTACACCCGTGACGCGAACGGCCCCGCGTGCATCAGCACGACGCTCCAGCGGTTCGGGTTGTCCTCGAGCCGCTCGTCGAGGAAGCGGGCCTGCGCCTCGAGGTCCGTGCCGAAGGAGTCGAGCACGACGAACCGGACGCCCTGCTGGTCGAAGCTGTACCAGGTCGGCTGCTGGCCCTCGGCGTCGTTCGACGGGTCGGTGAAGTAGGTGCGGAAGCCCTCGGCACCACCGGAGCGGCAGCCCCGCACGAGGATGCACCGCTCGTGGTTGCCGATCGACACCGCGAGGTTGCGGCTGGTGCGGACGGGCGCGAGGGCTGTCATCAGGTCCACCCACTCGCCGTGCCGCCACGGCTCGTTGACGACGTCGCCCGCGTGCAGCACGAGGTTGGCGTCGGGGTGCTCGTCGACGGCCTCGCGCACGATCCGGGCGGGGACGTCGGCGTTGTCGACCTGGGTGTCGCCGAGCGCGAGGAACGTCCACGGTGCGTCGTCGTCACGGGGGGTGCGGAAGGTGTACGGACCGGCCGTGCCGCCGGCGTTCTCGACGCGGTAGCGGTAGCGCGTGCCGGGCTCCAGCCCGCGGAGCGTGGCCGTGTAGGCGGGCAGCGCCGATCCGCTGTCCCGCACGCTGGTGGGCGCCTTGCGGGTCGCGTCGGCACGGACCTCCGCGCCACCCCCGACAGGACGCGCGACGACCCGCTGGTCCTCGAACGCCTCCCTCGAGCGCCACGTCACGGTCTGGGACGTCGCCGGGTCGGGGGTCGGGTTGAGGACGACGAACGTCGGTGTCGTGCCGGTGCCCCTCTCCGGCGGTGCGGTCTCCTGCGGGGTGCTCGGGGAGCACGCCGCGAGGACGAGGGCTGCACAGGTGGAGGCCACGAGTCCGCGCTTCACGGGACCAGCGTAGGGACTACCGTGTCGGGGTGCGCCTGCGACTCGACCTCTCCTACGACGGGGCCGGCTTTCGTGGGTGGGCGACGCAGCCGGGACTGCGCAGCGTGCAGGAGACGGTCGAGCAGGCCATCGCCACCGTGCTGCGCCTGGACGAGCGACCCGGCCTGACCTGCGCCGGGCGCACCGACGCGGGTGTCCACGCCCGCGGCCAGGTGGCCCACGTCGACCTCGACGTCGACGTGGACCCCGACGTGCTCGCCCGGCGGCTGCGCCGGCTGCTGCCCGACGACGTCGTCGTCCACGGGGTCCGCGCCGCACCCGAGGGGTTCGACGCGCGCTTCGCGGCGCTCGAGCGACGCTACGCCTACCGGCTGCAGGACGACCCGTCGCGCGTCGACCCGCTGCACCGGGGCACCGTGGTCGCCTGGCCGCGCGCGCTCGACGCGGCGGCGATGATCGAGGCCGGGGCCCTGCTCGTGGGCGAGCACGACTTCGCGGCCTTCTGCCGCCGTCGCGAGGGAGCCACCACGACCCGCACCCTGCTCGAGCTGAGCACGGTCCGCTCCCCCGACGACGGGCTGCTCGTCACGACCGTGCGCGCCGACGCCTTCTGCCACTCCATGGTGCGGGCGCTCATGGGCGCGCTCGTCGCGGTCGGCGAAGGACGCCACCCGGCGGCGTGGGCCCGGGAGGTCCTGCTGGCCGGGGCCCGCGATCCGCGCGTCAAGGTCATGCCGGCGCACGGCCTCGTGCTCGAGGAGGTCGTCTACCCCGACGACGCCGGCCTGGCCGCCAGGGTCGGCGAGGCGCGACGACGTCGCGACGAGGGTCCCGGCACCCCCACGCCGTAGCCTGGGTCGGTGATGTCCCGTCCCCGTGCCGCGCGGCTCTGCCTGCTCCTCGTCGCGGCCGTCCTGGTCGCCTCGGCCTGCTCCGCGACGGCCGACCAGGCTCCGCCGGAGGTGCGGCCGTTCCCGGCCGACGCGGTCGCCGACTACCAGCTGGGCGGCGCCTACCGACCGGCGGACGACGTCACCGTCGTCGTCCGGGACCGGACGGCTCCGGCGGACCCCGACCGGTACTCGGTCTGCTACGTCAACGCCTTCCAGACGCAGCCCGGCGACCTCGCCTGGTGGAGGAAGCACCACCCGACGCTGCTGCTGCGGCAGGGCGGACGTCTGGTGCGCGATGCCGGCTGGCCGGACGAGGTGCTGCTGGACCAGCGCACCGCGGCGCGTCGGGCCGCGATCGTCGCGGTGGTCGCGCGCTGGTTCCGCGCGTGCGCCCGCGACGGCTACGCGGCGGTCGAGCCCGACAACCTCGACGCGTGGACGCGCTCCCGCGGGCTGCTGACGCGCCGCCAGACGGAGGCGACGGCACGCGCCCTGGTGCGCGCCGCCCACGACGCCGGGCTGGCGATCGCACAGAAGAACACCCCCGACCTGGACGGCCGGGCGCTCGGCTTCGACTTCGCCGTGGCCGAGGAGTGCGAGGTCTACCGCGAGTGCGCCGCCTACACCGACGCGTACGGCTCCGCCGTCGTGGAGGTCGAGTACACCGACAACGGCCGCCGGGCCTACGCGCGCGCCTGCAGCGAGCGCGCGGGCGACCACCCCATCCAGCTGCGCGACCGCGACGTGCTGCCACGAGGCGTCCGCGGGCACGTCTCGCGACACTGCTGAGCCGCCCCGGCGAGCCGCTGGGAGGATGGTCCGCGTGAGCGGCCACTACTTCGACGACCGTCCCGACGGACCCGACCAGCGCCGCACCGTCGCGGTCGAGGCCTGGGGGCACCACCTCACCTGCACCACGAGCACCGGGGTGTTCTCCGGCGACCACCTCGACCACGCCACGCGAGTCCTGCTGGAGTCCGGCGAACCGCCCACCGGCACGGTCCTGGACCTCGGGTGCGGCTGGGGCCCGATCGCCTGCGCGGTCGCGGCCGCGTCACCCACGGCGCAGGTGTGGGCGGTCGACGTGAACGAGCGGGCCCGCGACCTGACCCGGCTCAACGCCGACGCGGCGGCGGCGAGCGGCGGGGCGCCCGTCCACGTCGCCGCACCGGACGACGTGCCCGAGGCGCTGAGGTTCGACGCGATCTGGTCGAACCCCCCGATCCGCATCGGCAAGGACGCGCTGCACGCCCTGCTCCTGCACTGGCTCGACCGGCTCGCCGACGACGGCCACGCCCGGCTGGTCGTCGGCAGGAACCTGGGTGCCGACAGCCTTCAGCGCTGGCTCGTCGATCAGGGCTGGCCGACTGAGCGCACGGCCAGCAGCAAGGGGTTCCGCGTGCTGACCGTGCGCCGGGGCTGAGGAACCTACTTCGAGGTGATCGTCCGGGCGCGCGACGAGCCCTTGAGCAGCGAGCTGCCGGAGTAGACGGCCTTGATGGTGTGCCGGCCCTTCGAGAGTCGGGGCAGCAGCACCGTGGCCCGGCCGCGCGAGAGGGTCACGGTGGTCACGCGGCGGCGGCCGTCGTAGACCTGCACGGTCCCCGTCGCACCCACGGGGCCGGAGACCCGGACCTTCAGCGTCGCGCGCTTGGTCCGCGAGACCGACGTCCCCAGCGCCGTCGAGGTGGTGCTCGTCGACTTGCCGACGGTGGGCGTGCCGACGATCGTGTCGCCCTGGCCGGGCACCGTGACCCTGACGGCCAGCGAACGGCCCAGCGCCGAGGTCGGCACGGTGAAGGTCCGGCCGCGGCCCAGGACCTGGGTGGGGTCGCCCATGAACCACTCGTAGGCGACGTCGCTGCGGCTGGTCTGCCAGCCCTCGAACGAGACCGTCCGCCCGACGGTGGCGGTCCCGCCGGTCCGCGGCGCGAACCGCTCGAGGTTCAGGACCCCGGCGCCGCAGCGCGACGTCGTGCAGTTCAGGTCGAACAGGCGGTAGTCCTTCCGCCCGTCGGTGACGACGACCGACGCGTACCGCTTGTCGCGAGCCGGGAAGCGGCTGACGGACCGCTTGAGCGTCTCCTCGACCTTCGCCGGCGACGTCGCGCCCTGGGAGTACAGGAGCGCGGCAGCCGCGGCGACGTGGGGAGCCGCCATGCTGGTGCCCTCGTACTGACGGGCGACGTAGCCGGTGTTCGGACGGGTCCTGCCGGTGATCACGCTGGACCAGATGCCGCCCGTCCCGCGGCCGTCGGCACGGTCGCTGTCGCCGTCCATGATCTCGTCGCCGCCGGGGGCGGAGAGGTCGACGCTGGAGCCGGCCTGGGAGTAGTACGAGCGGTGCCCCGTGCGGCTCGTCGCACCCACGGACACCACTCCCGGGCAGGCCGCCGGGACCGAGAGGTTGGCGCTCACGTTCTTCGTGAAGCTGTCGTTGCCCGCCGCGGCGACCACGGTGGCTCCCCGGGACCGCGCGAACGCCAGCGGCTTCTCGTACGCCTTGCACACCTGGCGGCGCTGCGCCTCCGTGCGCACCGTGCTGCCGAGCGACATGTTGAGCACCTTCGCCGGCGTCGGGTTCACCGGGGTGCCCGCGAACTCCTTGTCCTCGACCGTGCCGAGGTCGGCGCCCGCGGCCCAGTAGATGCCGTGCATGATGCCCCAGATGTCGCCGCCGCAGTGGCCCAGGACGCGCACCGGCTGCACCCGGACGCCGGGGGCGACACCTGCGGTGCCGCGTCCGTTGTCCGCCTTGGCCGCGACGATCCCGGCCACGTGGGTGCCGTGCCACGAGCTGGCGTAGCTCGTCCCCTTCGGGGCGCCGCACTTCTTGGCCCAGGTCGCGTCCATCCAGTCACCCGGGTCGGACGGATCGGGATCGAGCGCGTCACCGTCGTCGGCGTTGGTGAAGGTCCCACGCGTGCTGCAGGTCTGCGCACCGGACGGACAGACGTACTCGTCGGTCACGAGGTCGTAGCCCGGCACCAGCTGGCCGGCGAGGTCCGGGTGGTTCGCCACGATACCGGTGTCGAGCACGGCCACCACGGTGTCGCTGCTGCCGCGCGTGGTCTGCCAGAAGGACGGCGCGCGCACGCTGTAGCCGCCCCTCGACCGGGAACGGTCCCAGAGGTTGTGCTGGTCGTCGAAGTACGGGTCGTCGGTCGAGACGGGCGGCGTGGAGAAGGCGCGCACCCGGTAGTTCGGCGTGGCGAACGCGACGTCGCTGCGCTGCTCGATCGCGTCGGCGACCTCGCTGGCCGTGTCGCCGTCGAGCGTGCCGTCGAGCTCCACGAGCGACAGCCCTCCGGCGCCGTCGACGGTGTCGACGACCTCGACGTCGGACGGCAGCGCGTCGTCGACCGCGGCCTCGACCCGCCGCTGCGACGCCGTGCTCTGCACGATGATGCCCACGGCCTCGGGCTCGACCGGTGCCGTCTGCGCCTCGGCCTGGGCGGCTGCGGCCACGGGCTGCGGGTCCGGGCCCGGGGCGGCCACCGCCGTGGCGGGAAGCAGCGCTGCGAGCACCGCTCCGGTGGCGAGCATGACGACTCCGGACCTGACCACGACGACTCCTCGGTGCAGACGACGAGCGCCCCCGAGTGACACGCCCGGGCTGACCCTATCGGCCGGGAGCCGCCCGCCCGACCGGTATCGGGAAACTCGTCCTGATCTCCGTACGTACGCACGAGGGCCCCCGCCGCTGGTGCGGCGGGGGCCCTCGTGACGGGACCTGGGGTCAGGCCTTGGTGGTGTCCTCGTCGGTCGCACCCTCGACGGCCTCGGCAGCTGCCTCGACCTCGGTCTCGGTGGCCGGCTCGGTCTCGGCCTCCGTGGCGGGCGCACCCGCGACGACGTCGGTCTCGACCTCGGCGGAGTCGTCGGCCGCGTTCACCGCGGGCGTCTCCTCGACAGCCGGCTCCTCCACCGGAGCCGCGGCGGTGCTGCCCGCCGCGGGGGCGGTCGCCTGCGCCGTGAAGGACTTCTCCTCGACGATCTCGATGACGGCCATGGGGGCGTTGTCGCCCTTGCGCGGACCGATCTTCGTGATGCGCGTGTATCCGCCGGGACGGCTCGCCATGGCGGGACCGATCTCGGTGAACAGCGTGTGCAGGACGCTCTTGTCACGCACGACCTTGACGACCTGGCGGCGGTTCGCCACCGTGTCGGTCTTGGCCTTCGTGATGAGCTGCTCGGCGTAGGGCCGCAGACGGCGGGCCTTGGCCTCGGTGGTGGTGATGCGGCCGTGCTCGAACAGCGCCGTCGCGAGGTTCGCCAGGATCAGGCGCTGGTGCGACGGGCTGCCGCCGAGGCGGGCTCCCTTGGTGGGCGTGGGCATGTGTCTGTCTCCAGGTCAGTAAAACGGTCGATGAGCGAGCAGCTCAGTACTGCTCGTCCTCGGCGAAGCTGGCGTCGTCGTCGTAGGAGTCGAGGACGGCCGACGGGTCGAAGCCGGCCGGGCTGTCCTTGAGGGCCAGGCCCATCTCGGCCAGCTTGGCCTTGACCTCGTCGATCGACTTCGAGCCGAAGTTGCGGATGTCGAGCAGGTCCTGCTCCGAGCGCGTGATGAGCTCACCCACGGAGTGGATGCCCTCGCGCTTGAGGCAGTTGTACGAGCGGACCGTGAAGTTGAGCTCCTCGATCGGCAGGGCGAGGTCGGCGGCGAGCTGCTCGTCGACCGGCGACGGGCCGATGTCGATGCCCTCGGCCTCGACGTTGAGCTCACGGGCCAGGCCGAAGAGCTCGACGAGGGTCGAGCCGGCCGACGCGATCGCGTCGCGCGGCAGGATCGAGGACTTCGTCTCGACGTCGATGATCAGCTTGTCGAAGTCGGTGCGCTGCTCGACTCGGGTGGCCTCGACCTTGTACGTGACCTTGAGGACCGGGCTGTAGATCGAGTCGACCGGCATGCGCCCGATCTCCTCGTCGCCGGTCTTGTTCTGCACCGCCGAGACGTAGCCGCGGCCACGCTCCACGACGAGCTCGATCTCCAGGCTGCCCTTCTCGTTCAGCGTGGCGATGTGCAGGTCCTTGTTGTAGACCTCCACGCCCGCGGGGGCCTCGATGTCGCCGGCCGTGGCGACGCCGGGGCCCTGCGCGCGCAGGTACATGACGAACGGCTCGTCGTGCTCGGAGGAGACGACGAGGTTCTTCAGGTTGAGGATGATCTCGGTGACGTCCTCGGTCACGCCGGGGACGGTCGAGAACTCGTGCTGGATGCCGTCGATCTTGATCGACGTGACCGACGCGCCCGGGATGGAGCTGAGGAGCGTGCGGCGCAGCGAGTTGCCGAGGGTGTACCCGAAGCCGGGCTCGAGGGGCTCGATGACGAACCGCGAACGGTTGTCGGCGACGACCTCTTCGGTCAGGACGGGGCGCTGTGCGATGAGCATGGAACTTCCTTTCCGGCTCTCCCGCTATTTGAAGAGCCGGCTCGGTGGAACAGGACGATCAGATCTTGGAGTAGTACTCCACGATCAGCTGCTCCTGGATGGGGACGGTGATCTGCTCGCGGACCGGGCGCTGGTGCACCAGGATGCGGCCGCGGTCGGCGTCGACGTCGATCCAGCCGGGCACGGTGTCCCGGTCGTGGGTCTCGCGCGCGACGATGAACGGCGTCGTCTCCAGGCTCTTCTGCTTGACATCGATGATGTCGTGCTTGCTGACCTGGAAGGACGGGATGTTCGTCTTCACGCCGTTGACGACGAAGTGGCCGTGCGTCACGAGCTGACGTGCGTGGCGGCGCGTGCGGGCGAGGCCGGCACGGTAGACCACGTTGTCGAGACGGCTCTCGAGCAGGATGAGCAGGTTGTCACCCGTCTTGCCCGGCTTGCGGTGAGCGGTCTCGTAGTACTTGCGGAACTGCTTCTCGAGGACGCCATAGGTGTAGCGCGCCTTCTGCTTCTCCTGCAGCTGGGTGCGGTACTCCGACTCCTTGATGCGGGCACGACCGTGCATGCCCGGGGGGTAGGGACGACGCTCGAACGCGGCGTCGCCACCGACGAGGTCGACGCCGAGGCGGCGCGACTTCTTGGTGAGAGGTCCGGTGTAACGGGCCATGATTCAGACTCCTGAGTTCTTCGCGTCCGTCACAGACGACGGTGCTTGGGCGGGCGGCAGCCGTTGTGCGGGCTGGGGGTGACGTCGGAGATGGTGCCGACCTCGATGCCGACGCCGCTCAGCGACCGGATCGCCGTCTCGCGACCCGAGCCCGGGCCCTTCACGAAGACGTCGACCTTCTTCATCCCGTGCTCCATCGCCTGACGCCCGGCGGCCTCGGCCGCCATGCCTGCCGCGAAGGGCGTGGACTTGCGCGAGCCCTTGAAGCCGACGGTTCCGCCGGAGGCCCACGCGATCACGGCGCCCGAGGGGTCCGTGATCGTCACGTGCGTGTTGTTGAACGTGCTCTTGATGTGGGCCTGGCCCTGAACGACGTTCTTCTTCTCCTTGCGGCGCACCTTCTTGGCGCCGGTGTTCTTCGGAGGCATCTAGATCACTTCTTCTTTCCGGCGACGGTGCGCTTCGGACCCTTGCGGGTACGCGCGTTGGTCTTCGTGCGCTGGCCGCGGACGGGCAGGTGCGCGCGGTGGCGACGGCCCTGGTACGAACCGATCTCCATCTTGCGACGGATGTCGGCCGTGACCTCACGGCGCAGGTCGCCCTCGACCTGGTAGTTGGCCTCGATGTGGTCACGCAGCGCGACGAGGTGGTCGTCGGTCAGCTCGTGGACCCGCAGGTCGGGGCTGATGCCGGTGGCGGCGAGGGTGTCGGTGGCGCGGGTGCGCCCGACGCCGAAGATGTAGGTGAGTGCGATCTCGATGCGCTTGTCGCGCGGGAGATCGACTCCGACGAGGCGTGCCATGGTGGCAGTTCCTTCCGGTACGGCAGAGGTGTCGTCACCTGAGGCGCCCCGGCTGCCTCCAGGACCCGTTCCTTGGGGGTCCTGAGCCGGGCCCCGGCCTCTGCGCCGGGGGTGACCCGTCGCCCTGGTGGGCGGCGGGAGCCGTCAGATGTTCAGTGTGGTCGCGGTGAAGAGGGTGCGATCAGCCCTGGCGCTGCTTGTGCCGGGGGTTCTCGCAGATCACCATGACGCGGCCGTGGCGACGGATCACCTTGCACTTGTCACAGATCTTCTTCACGCTCGGGTTGACCTTCATCGAGAAGCTCTCTCTTCTTCAGTCTGAACGTGTTCGGTGTGCAGTTGTGGCGTGCTCGGCGACGTCGTTCCCGACGCGCCGCTCACTTGTAGCGGTAGACGATCCGTCCACGGCTGAGGTCGTACGGCGACAGCTCCACCACGACCCGGTCCTCGGGGAGGATGCGGATGTAGTGCTGGCGCATCTTGCCGCTGATGTGCGCCAGGACCTTGTGGCCGTTGGCCAGCTCGACCCGGAACATCGCGTTCGGGAGTGCCTCGACGACAGCACCCTCCATCTCGATGACGCCTTCTTTTTTCGCCATGGACCTCAGCTTCTCGGTTGATCGTCAGGGACGGCCCGGGCACGCGCGAAGACCCACGACTCCGAGGAGCCGCTTCCGACGAGGGGTGAACCACGAGGGCAGGAGTCGATGCGCCCGACATAGGCCGACAGGGAAGTCTACGTCGGTCGGGGCCCTCGTTTCAAATCGAGGGCCGGTCCGCCCTGGCCACGCTGCACGGGGGCACGCCAGGATGGGGCGATGAGGCTGGAGAACATCGTCTGGGCCTGCCGCGATCCCCGGGCCCTGGGGCGGTTCTGGGCTGCCGCGCTGGACGCCGAGGTGCTCGTCGAGTCCGACGACCACCTCGAGGCGCGGGTGCTGCTCGGACCCGACATGTTCCTCGACGCCTGCTTCGGCCCGCCGACCGACCCGCCCGAGGGTCCGCAGCGCCTGCACCTCGACCTGCGCGGCGGCCGTGGGCAGGAGGCGGTCGTGCGGCGCCTGCTCTCGCTCGGCGCCCGCCCCGCCGACATCGGCCAGGGCGACGTCCCCTGGGTGGTGCTCGCCGACCCGGCCGGCAACGCGTTCTGCGTCATGGAGGACCGTGCCGCCTACGCAACGGGCACGGGTCCCGTCGCCGCGCTGCCGCTCGACAGCGCCGATCCCGACCGCGACGCGCGGTTCTGGGCCGCGGTCACCGGCTGGGTCCCGACCGCCGACGACCCGCACGCGCTGCGGCACCCGTCCGGCCTCGGGCCGCTGCTGGAGCTCTGCCCCGAGCCGGAGCCACGTCGGGCGCCCTCCGTGCTGCACCTCGACGTCCGACCGGACCCCGCCGACGTCGCGACGTCCCCGGACGCACCCCTGGACCTCGTGCGGGACCTGGGCGGGTCCGTCGCGGACCAGCCCGCACCGGGACTGCCCTGGACGGTGTGCGCCGACCCCTCGGGGAACGCCGTCTGCGTCCTGGGCGTCCACCCGCCGGCGTGAGGGGCGGTCAGCCGGTGTAGCGGTCGATCAGCCGGGACAGCACGATCGCGGTGTCGGTGTGGTCGACGTTGTCGACCTCGGTGCGCACCCTCTCGAGCGCCCGCTCCAGGTCGCGCACGTCTCGCGCGACGATCCGCAGGATCGCGTCGGCCTGGCCCGACACCGTGGCGGCGGCGTGGATCTCCGGGACCTTCGCGAAGGCCGACCTGAGGGCCTCGGGGGTGATCGTGCCCCGGCAGTGGACCTCGACGTACGCCTCGACCGCCCATCCCATGAGGTCGGGGTCGACGACGGCGGTGAAGCCCTTCACGACGCCGTCGGCGACGAGCCGGTCGACCCGACGCTTGACCGCGGGGGCGGACAGGCCCACGTCGGCCGCGATCCGGGCGTAGCCGGCCCGGCCGTCGCGGACGAGGTGGTCGATGATGCGGCGGTCGAGGTCGTCCATGGACCCATGATGCAACGAATCGCCATGTCCACGGCCAGAACGTCAGGATCCTGCGTGGAGACGTGCAGTTTCGAACTCTCGGTTCACTACGGCGCCGATCTACCATGGAATCGTTGCGTCGCAGGGGTGACGCCACTGATCAGGAGGCCGCCGTGACCGTGCTCGAGACCCGCCCCGCCATCCAGGTCCCCGTGGATCCCGCCCCCGCGCGGCAGGCCACCCGGACCGCGCGGACCCGCTCGTACCTCATGTGCGCACCGACCCACTTCGACGTCACCTACGCGATCAACGCGTGGATGCGTCCGGGGGTCGCCGTCGACCGCGAGCGCGCCCTCGTGCAGTGGGAGGTGCTGCGCCAGACGTACAGCGCCCTGGGCCACCGGGTGGAGGTGCTGGACGCGACGCCGGGCCTGCCCGACATGGTGTTCGCCGCGAACGGCGCGACCGTCGTCGGCCGCCGCGCGTACGGCGCCCGCTTCCGCCACCCCGAGCGCGCGGCCGAGGCGGTCGAGCACGCCGCGTGGCTGCGGGAGCACGGCGTCGACGTCGCCCAGCCCGGGCAGACCAACGAGGGCGAGGGCGACTTCCTCGTGCTCGGCTCGATGATCCTGGCGGGCACGGGCTTCCGGACGAGCCTGCACGCACACGTCGAGGCGGCGCGCGTGCTGGACCGTCCGGTCGTCAGCCTGCAGCTCGTCGACCCGCGCTTCTACCACCTCGACACCGCGCTGGCCGTGCTCGACGACGGCAACGGCGACGCCCCGGCCGACATCGCCTACCTGCCGTCGGCGTTCTCCGACCACAGCCGTCGCACGCTGCGCGAGCTCTTCCCCGACGCGGTGGAGTGCAGCGAGGAGGACGCCCTGGTGCTCGGGCTGAACGCCGTGAGCGACGGACGCCACGTCGTCCTGCCCGTGCAGGCGCGCCACCTCGTCCACCAGCTCGAGGAGCGCGGCTACGTCCCGGTCCCAGTCGACGTGAGCGAGCTGCTCAAGGCCGGCGGCAGCGTCAAGTGCTGCACGCAGGAGCACCACCGCTGAGCCCGAGACCCGCGCGACGACTCGACACGGCGCCGCTGAGACCTCCCGTCAGCGGCGGTAGGCGTCGAGGTCGGCGGAGAGCTCGGCGAACAGCGCCTCGTTGAGCCCGAAGACCAGCCGGACCTCGGCGAGGACGTCGAGCCGCTCCTGGGCGGTGAGCTCCAGGGCGTCGAGGCGCTGGCGGTAGGCGTCCTTGTACGGCTTGGGCTTCGGCACGTCGGCGAAGGCGTAGAAGGCGAGCCCGTCGTGCTCGAGGTCGAACGTCCGCCCCAGCACCCGACCGATGGCGCGGCCTCCGGAGAGGTCGCCGAGGTAGCGGGTGTAGTGGTGCGCCACGTACCGGACAGGGTGCTCGCGGGTGCTCTCGATCCGCGCCACGTAGGCGTCGGTCGCGGGCGTCGCGGCGTCGCCGGTGCCCCAGTGCGCGACGTCGTCGAGGATCGCCGACGACCGCTCCAGGGCGGGGTCCAGGACGGCGTCGACCGCGGGGTGCCCGGCGAGGGCTCGTCCCGCGGCCTCCAGCGCCGCGTACACGCGCTGCAGACGTGCGAGGTAGTCCGCGTAGCCGCGCGGCGAGACCCGGCCGGCGAGCAGCTCGCTCATGAAGGCCGAGCCCTCCGCGGACTCGTGCTCACGTCGGGAGCCGTCGCGCAGCAGACGCGACAACGAGGAGGTGTCCGGCTCGATGATCGTCATGTCTGCCTCTCGTGCGCCCCGACCGTCCGGGTCGGCCGACCCGTGCTCGAAGCATAGGCTAGGCAACCCTAAGCGGTCCACCAGGGTCGCACCGTGGACCGTGGCCGACTCCCGGCCTCGCTCGGCCGTCCAACGGCGACCACTTCCGTCACACACGTCCCACGCGCCACCAAAATCCCGTACGCTGCTCGGCGTGTCGCGTTCTCGGGTGCTGTCAGCACTGCTATCTTCCCTCGCCGCCGTCCTGGTGGCCGGGACGCTGGTCGCTGCGCCCACCGCCCAGGCGGCGTCGACGCTGCTCTGCTCGGGCTACGCGAACTGCCTGCGCGCCGGGTACGACCACCACGGCTACGAGCAGAACCAGCGCACGAGCTACTGGAACATGTATGGCGGCACGAACTGCACCAACTACGTCGCGTACCGCCTCGTCACCACGAACGGCATGGCGAACCGGCGGCCGGCCTCCGGCGTGGGCAACGCACGGGACTGGGGCACGACCATGGCCTCCATCACCGACGGCACGCCCGCCGTCGGCTCCGTGGCCTGGTGGGGCCGCACCGGCAACCACGTCGCGTACGTCGAGCGAGTCGCCTCCCCCACCGAGATCATCGTGTCGGAGTCGAACTGGGGCCGTGACTTCGACCACCGCCGCATCACGAAGTCCGGCTCCGGCTGGCCGGACGGCTTCATCCACTTCGCCGACCCCGACGTCACCCCGCGCTTCACCTCGGCCCCGCGACCGACGTTCGCCGGTGCCGAGAAGGTCGGCAGCCTGCTGACCGCGCGCGCCGGCTCCTGGTCGCCGACGGCCACCCTGACCTACCAGTGGGTCGCCGACGGGACGCCGATCCGCGGCGCCACCTCGTCGACCTACCGGCTGACCGCGGCCGAGCGCGGCCGCAAGGTCCACGTCGTCGTCACCGGACGGCGCGCCGGGTACCCCGCGACGCCGTCGACGTCGGCACGCACGTCCAAGCCGATCGCGGCCGGCGACTTCGGCACCACCGCGCGCCCGACCCTGACGGGCACGGAGCGCGTGGGGGCCCAGCTGGTCGCCTCCGCCCCCAGCTGGAAGCCGGCGGCCACGCTCGACTACCAGTGGTACGCCGACGACGAGATCATCCCTGGAGCCACGGGCAGCACCCTGCCGCTCGACGCCAGCCGGCTGGGGCAGCGCATCGGCGTGGTCGCCACGGGATCACGACCGGGCTACAACACGCAGGTGCTGGAGTCCGCGTCCGTCACCGACCCAGTCGCCCCGGGCGTCTTCGATCTCGCACCGGCACCCGTCGTCGCGGGCACCTCCGCGGTCGGGTCGGTCCTCACCGCGACCACCGCGACGTGGTCGCCGTCGGCGACGCTCGCCTACCAGTGGTTCTCCGACGACACCCCGATCGCCGGCGCCACCACGGCGCGCTACACCGTGACCCCGGACGACCGAGGGCACCGGCTGCACGTCGTGGTCACCGGCTCGCGCACCGCGTACACGACCACGCGGGTCGCGTCCCAGCCGACCGAGCCCGTCGCGCCCGGCCAGTTCACGACGACGGCGCGTCCGGTGCTCTCCGGCGCAGCCCAGGTCGGCACCGTGCTGCAGGTCCGCACCGACGCGTGGTCCCCGGTCGCCACCTTCACCTACCAGTGGTTCGCCGACGGCCGGGCCATCCCCGGCGCCACAGGCACCAGCTACCGCCTCACGTCCGCGGACCGCGGCAAGCGCATCCGCGTCGGGGTCACGGGCACACGCGACGGCTACGTCACCCGCACGCTGTCCTCGAGCCGGACCACGCCGCCCGTCCAGGCGGCGCCGGTGGCGTTCACGTCGGTGCACCGACCGGTGCTCTCCGGCGCGGCCCAGGTCGGCGTGGTGCTGCGGGCGAGCACCCACTCATGGTCCCCCGTGGCCGCCTTCAGCTACCGCTGGTACGCCAACGGCCGCCTGATCCCGGGGGCGACGGGCAGCGCCTACCGTCCGGTCGCCGCCGACCGCGGCAAGCGGATCCACGTGACGGTCACCGGCAGCCGCAGCGGCTACGTCGCCCGGACGCTTGCCTCGACGCGGACCACGGCGCCCGTCGCGGCCGCGCCGCGCCGCTGACCCCGGGGCCGCGCGTCGGGCAGTCCGACGTCTACGACGCGTCGTCGCCCGCGTAGGGGACGCCGAGCTCGGCGAGCCGCGCCCGGCCACCGTCGAGCGCCGTCAGCACCCACGCGCCCTCCGCGGTCCACGTGACCGTGTGCTCCCAGTGGGCGGCCCAGGAGCCGTCGTCGGACACCACCGTCCAGTGGTCGTCGAGGGTGCGGGTGTCGGCGGAGCCGAGCGTGACCATCGGCTCGACCGCCAGGACGAGACCCGGCACGATGCGCGGGCCCTTGCCGGGCCGTCCGACGTTCGGCACGTCGGGCGCCTGGTGCATGGCGGTGCCGATGCCGTGCCCGGTGTAGCCGTCGGCGATCCCGTAGGCGCCCGCGGAACGCACGCTGCGCTCGATCGCGTGGCTCACGTCGCCGACGCGCCGGCCCACCCCGCCGGCAGCGATGCCGGCCCAGAGCGCCCGCTCGGTGTCGTCGACGAGCTGCTGGACCTCGGGCGCGACCTCCCCGACGGTGATCGTCACCGCCGAGTCCCCGTGCCACCCGTCGACGATCGCGCCGCAGTCGATCGAGACCACGTCGCCCTCGCGCAACACCCGTGCTCCGGGGATGCCGTGCACGACCTCGTCGTTGACGGACGCGCAGATGACGCCCGGGAACCCGGGCACACCGGGCTCGGCGCCGTAGTGCAGGAAGTTGGACGTCGCGCCGTGCGCGCGGATCGTGTCGTGGGCGACGGCGTCGAGCTCGGCCGTGGTCACACCCGGCGCGACGGTCTCCCGGACCGCCTCGAGGGCGTGGGCGACGACGAGACCGGCGCGGCGCATGAGCGCCACCTGCTCGGCCGTCTTGATCTCGATACCGCGACCGAACACGGTCTCCCCCGGTCTCGGGTCAGAGGCCGAGTGCGGCGTCGATGCGCGCCTCGACCTCGTCGACCGTGCCCATGCCGTCGACCTCGCGCAGCAGGCCACGCTCACGGTAGACCGGCAGCAGGGGCGCCGTCTCCGCGATGTAGACCTCTTGGCGGTGACGGATGACGTCCTCGGTGTCGTCGGCACGCCCGCTGGTCTCGGCCCGCTTCAGCAGCCGGGCGATCAGCTCCTCGTGGTCGACCGTCAGCACGAGCACGTGGTCGAGCTCGGAGCCGAGGTCGGCGAGGATCCGGTCGAGCGTCGAGACCTGCTCGAGCGTGCGCGGGTAGCCGTCGAGGATGAAGGACTCGCGGGCGTCGTCCTGGGCGAGCCGGTCCTGCACCATGGCGTTCGTGACCTCGTCGGGCACGTACTCCCCCGCGTCCATGTAGCGCTGCGCGGTGCGACCGAGCTCGGTCTGCTGCTGCACGTTCGCCCGGAAGATGTCGCCGGTCGACACGTGCGCGCCGTGGATGCGCTGCGCGAGGGTCGCCGCCTGCGTGCCCTTGCCGGCACCGGGCGGACCCATGATGAGGAGACGAGTCACCGCAGGAACCCTTCGTAGTTGCGCTGCTGGAGCTGGCTCTCGATCTGCTTCACCGTGTCGAGGCCGACGCCCACGATGATGAGGATCGAGGTGCCGCCGAACGGGAAGTTCTGGCTGGCGCCGAGCAGCGCCACGGCCACCATCGGGATCAGGGCGATGAGCCCCAGGTAGACCGCGCCCGGTGCCGTGATACGGCTCAGGACGTAGGCCAGGTAGTCCTGCGTCGGACGGCCGGCGCGGATGCCGGGGATGAAGCCGCCGTACTTGCGCATGTTGTCGGCGACCTCCTCCGGGTTGAACGTGATCGCCACGTAGAAGTAGGCGAAGAACACGATCAGGGCGAAGTACGTTATCATGTAGTACGGGTGGTCACCGCGCACGAAGTGGTCGGTGATGAACACCGCGCCCGGTCCGTCGGGACGGAACTGCGCATACAGCGCCGGCAGGTACAGCAGGCTCGAGGCGAAGATGACCGGGATGATGCCGGCCTGGTTGACCTTGAGCGGGATGTACGTCGACGAGCCGCCGAACATCCGCCGCCCGACCATGCGCTTGGCGTACTGGACCGGGATCCGGCGCTGCGCCTGCTCGATCAGGATGACGGCGGCGACGATGACGAGACCGACGAGGACCACGACGGAGAACGTCGCCCAGCCCTTCTGCTCCTTGATCAGCCACATGGCGCCCGGGAACGTGGCGACGACCTGCGTGAAGATCAGGATCGACATGCCGTTGCCGACGCCACGGTCGGTCACGAGCTCGCCGAGCCACATGATGACGGCGGTGCCCGCGACCATCGTGAGGACGATCAGCAGGAAGGCCGGGATGCTGTCGGGACGGTAGAGCAGCTCACCGCAGTCGACGCCGCCGAACAGCTGGCCGCTGCGTGCGAGGGCCACGATGCCCGTCGCCTGCAGGACGGCGAGGCCGAGCGTCAGGTAGCGGGTGTACTGCGTGATCTTGGCCTGGCCGGACTGGCCCTCCTTCTTGAGGGCCTCCAGCCGCGGGATGACGACGACGAGCAGCTGCAGGATGATGCTCGCGGTGATGTAGGGCATGATGCCCAGCGCGAACACGGTCAGCTGCAGGAGCGCACCGCCGGAGAAGACGTTGATGAGCGCGAAGAGGCTGCTGTTCTCGCCCTGCGAGGCGAGGTCGACGCAGCGCTGCACGTTGCTCACGTTGATGCCGGGGGCCGGCAGCGTCGAGCCGAACCGGAACAGCACGATCACGGCGAGCACGAACAGCAGCTTGCGTCGAAGGTCAGGCGTCTTGAACGCGTTGACGAAGGCGCTGAGCACCGGGTGTCCTCCTCGATCGTGGGCCCCTGGCGGGACCTCGGCGACTCTAACAGTCAGTTCTCGCAGATCAGCCGTTGCCCGGTCGTTGCACCACGTGCGTGGGGCGGTCGCCCGGGACGGGCCGCGGCCTGCGAGGGCCGGACGACGAACGACGGCGAGGTCCGGTGGCCGCTAGGGCCACGAACCTCGCCGTCGTCTCGTCAGAGCGTCATTCAGAGCTCGGTCACGCTGCCACCGGCGGCCTCGATCTTGCTACGGGCCGAGCCGGAGAACTTGTGGGCGGTCACCTGGACGGCCACGGAGAGGTCACCCTCGCCGAGCACCTTGACCAGCTGGCCCTTGCGGACCGCACCCTTCGCGACCAGCGCGTCGACGTCGATGGCGCCACCCTCCGGGAAGAGGGTGCCGATGCGCTCGACGTTGACGACCTGGTACTCCTCGCGGAAGGGGTTCTTGAACCCCTTCAGCTTCGGCAGACGCATGTGGAGCGGGATCTGTCCACCCTCGAAGCCGGCGGACACCTGGTAGCGGGCCTTGGTGCCCTTGGTGCCGCGACCGGCGGTCTTGCCCTTGGAGCCCTCACCGCGACCCACACGGGTCTTGGCGGTCTTGGCGCCCGGGGCGGGGCGCAGGTGGTGGAGCTTCAGCGCCATGTCAGTCAACCTCCTTGACGGCCACGAGGTGCGGGATGGTGTTCGCCATGCCGCGGATCTCGGGGCGGTCCTCCTTGACGACGACGTCGCCGATGCGCTTCAGACCCAGCGACCGCAGCGTGTGGTGCTGGTTCTGCGGGCGACCGATCGCCGAACGAACCTGGGTGATCTCGAGGCGCGCCATCAGACACCGACCTCGGCCGGCGCGTTCTGCGCCTCCTTGATGCCCTCGGCCTGAGCCTTGAGCAGGGCCGACGGGGCGACGTCCTCGACCGCGAGGCCACGACGCTGCGCGACCGCCTCGGGCGACTCCAGGCCCTTGAGGGCCTCCACCGTCGCGTGGACGATGTTGATGGAGTTCGACGAGCCGAGCGACTTGCTCAGGACGTCGTGGACACCGGCGGCCTCCAGCACTGCACGCACCGGGCCACCGGCGATGACGCCGGTACCGGGCGACGCGGGACGCAGGAAGACGACACCGGCCGCCTTCTCGCCCTGCACCGGGTGCGGGATCGTGCCCTGGATGCGCGGGACGCGGAAGAAGTTCTTCTTCGCCTCCTCGACACCCTTGGAGATCGCCGTGGGGACCTCCTTGGCCTTGCCGTAGCCGACGCCGACCTGGCCGTCACCGTCGCCGACGATCACGAGGGCAGTGAAGCTGAAGCGACGACCGCCCTTCACGACCTTGGCGACACGGTTGATCGTGACGACCTTCTCGATGTAGTTGGACTTGTCGCCGCCGCGGTCGCCTCGACCACCGCGACGGTCTCCGCCTCCGCGGCGGTTACCACTCTGCTGGGCGCTCATGCGGCACTCCCCATGTCGTAGTTGTTCGTCTTGGTGGACATCAGAACTCCAGCCCACCCTCGCGCGCGCCGTCGGCCAGGGCGGCCACGCGACCCGCGTAACGGTTGCCCGCGCGGTCGAAGACGACGGCCTCGATGCCGGCGGCCTTCGCTCGGTCGGCGACGAGCTCGCCGACCTTCTTCGCCTTGGCGGTCTTGTCGCCGTCGAAGGCGCGCAGGTCGGCCTCGAGAGTCGAGGCCGAGGCCAGCGTGTGTCCCTCGAGGTCGTTGACGACCTGGGCCACGATGTGCTTGCTGGAGCGGGTCACGACGAGACGAGGACGCTCGGGCGAGCCGTGCAGCTTCTTGCGACCGCGGATCTGGCGACGCGCGCGCGACGTGGCGCGGGCCGAGCGACCCTTGGACTGCTTGATGGAGACGGCCATCACTTACCAGCCTTTCCAGCCTTGCGCAGCACGCGCTCGCCGGCGTAACGGACACCCTTGCCCTTGTAGGGCTCGGGCTTGCGGATCTTGCGGATGTTCGCGGCGACCTCGCCGACCGACTGCTTGTCGATGCCGATGACCGAGAACTTGGTGGGGGCCTCCACGTTGAAGGTGATGCCCTCGGGGGCCTTCACGATCACGGGGTGGCTGAAGCCGAGTGCGAACTCGAGCTCCGTCGGGCCCTTGGACAGGACGCGGTAGCCGACGCCCACGATCTCGAGCTTCTTCTCGTAGCCGTCGGTGACACCGACGACCATGTTGCTGATGAGCGTGCGGCTCAGGCCGTGGAGGGCCTTGCTGCGTCGCTCGTCGTCGGGACGCTGGACCTCGAGGCTGCCGTCCTCACCACGGTTGACCGTGATGGGCTCGGCGACGCGGTGCGAGAGCTCGCCCTTGGGGCCCTTGACGCGGACGTCCTGACCCTCGATGGTGACCTCGACGCCGTTCGGGACGGCGACGGGAAGCTTGCCGATGCGCGACATGTGTGTGCTCCTCCCTCACCAGACGTAGGCGAGGACTTCTCCGCCTACACCCTTGGTCGTGGCCTGACGATCGGTCAGCAGGCCCTGGCTGGTCGAGATGATGGCGACGCCCAGTCCACCGAGCACCTTCGGGAGGTTCGTGGACTTGGCGTACACCCGCAGGCCCGGCTTGCTGATGCGGCGGATGCCTGCGATCGAGCGCTCGCGCTGGGGGCCGTACTTGAGGGTCACGTGGAGGGTCTTGCCCACCTCGCCCTCGGCGGGCTCGACGACCTTGAAGTCGGTGATGTACCCCTCCTGCTTCAGCAGGGCGAGGACGCCCTCCTTCAGCTTGGAGTACGGCGCCGACACGTCGTCGTGGTACGCCTGGTTGCCGTTGCGGATCCGCGTGAGCAGGTCCGCGATCGGGTCGGTCATGGTCATGTGGTGTTTCCGTTCCTGCCGTGGTTTCGCATCCCGTCCCCGGGCCCGGGGTCCCGGACGGGTGAGGGAGGACCTGCGACGGTCGTGGTGGAAGGGGTGGTGGTCAGCGGCACGAGGCCGACGAGGTCACCAGGAGGACTTGGTCACTCCGGGCAGCTCGCCGCGGTGGGCCATCTCGCGCAGGCAGATCCGGCACAGGCCGAACTTGCGGTACACGGACTTCGGACGACCGCAGCGCTGGCAACGCGTGTAGCCACGGACCGCGAACTTCGGCTTGCGGGCCGCCTTGATCTTCAGGCCGGTCTTCGCCATGTCAGTTCTCCTTGAAGGGGAAGCCCAGCTGCTTGAGCAGCGCGCGACCCTCGTCGTCGTTGGTGGCGGTGGTGACGATGGTGATGTCCATCCCCCGCGACCGGTCGATCTTGTCCTGGTCGATCTCGTGGAACATGACCTGCTCGGTCAGACCGAACGTGTAGTTGCCGCGACCGTCGAACTGCTTGCCGTTGAGACCGCGGAAGTCGCGGATACGGGGCAGCGCCAGCGTCAGCAGGCGGTCGAGGAACTCCCACATGCGGTCGCCGCGCAGCGTGACGTGCGCACCGATCGGCATGCCCTCGCGCAGCTTGAACTGTGCGATGGACTTGCGGGCCTTCGTGACCTGCGGCTTCTGGCCGGTGATCGCCGTGAGGTCGCGGATGGCGCCCTCGATGAGCTTGCCGTCACGAGCAGCCTCGCCGACACCCATGTTGACGACGATCTTCGTCAGTCCGGGCACCTGCATGACGTTCGCGTGGTCGAACTGCTCGCGGAGCGCCGGGAGGATCTCCTCGCGGTACTTGGCCTTCAGCCGCGGAGCGGTGGTGGTCTCGGTAGCCATGCTCAGATCTCCTTTCCGGTCTTGGAGGACACGCGCACGGAACGCTTGGCCTCGTAGCTGGAACCGTCGGGCCGGTTCTTGGTGACGTCGTCGCGGCGGTGCGAGACGCGCGTCGTGGTCTTGTCGCCGTCGACGTCGACGACGAGCATCACGTTCGAGACGTGGATGGGGGCCTCACGCGTGATGATGCCGCCCTGGGTGCCGTCGGCACCGGCGCGGGTGTGGCGCTTGATGCGGTTCACACCCTCGACGATCACGCGCTCGCGCTCGGCGAGGACCTCGATGACCTTGCCCTCGACGCCCTTGTCGGCACCCGCGATGACCTTGACCTGGTCACCCTTGCGGATGGACAGCGTTCGCTTGTTGCTGGTCATGTCAGAGCACCTCCGGGGCGAGCGAGATGATCCGCATGAACTTCTTGTCGCGCAGCTCGCGGCCCACGGGGCCGAAGATGCGCGTTCCACGCGGGTCGCCGTCAGCCTTGAGGATGACGGCGGCGTTCTCGTCGAACTTGATGTACGAGCCGTCCGGACGGCGGCGCTCCTTGACGGTGCGCACGACCACGGCCTTGACGACGTCGCCCTTCTTGACGTTGCCGCCGGGGATGGCGTCCTTGACGGTGGCGACGATGGTGTCGCCGATACCGGCGTAGCGTCGACCCGAGCCGCCGAGCACGCGGATGCAGAGGATCTCCTTCGCACCGGTGTTGTCGGCGACCTTGAGTCGCGACTCCTGCTGAATCATCTGTCTCTCACTTCGCCTTCTCGAGGATCTCCACGACGCGCCAGCGCTTGGTGGCCGACAGCGGGCGGGTCTCCTGGATGAGCACACGGTCGCCGACACCGGCCGCGTTGGCCTCGTCGTGCGCCTTGAGCTTCACGTTGCGTCGCAGCACCTTGCCGTACAGCGGGTGCTTCACGCGGTCCTCGACGATGACGACGACGGTCTTGTCCATCTTGTCGCTCGTCACGAGGCCCTCGCGCACCTTGCGGTAGTTGCGGGTGGTGTCGGTGTTCGTGGTCACGGTGTCCTTCTCGCTGGTGCTCATGCCTCGACCGCCTCGATGATGCCCAGCTCGCGCTCGGTCAGCACCGTGTAGATGCGGGCGATCTCGCGGCGGACCGTCTTCAGACGAGCCGTGTTGTCGAGCTGTCCCGTGGCGTTCTGGAAGCGCAGGTTGAACAGCTCTTCCTTGGCCTCGCGCAGCTTGGTCTCCAGAGCCTCGGCATCGAGGCCGCGCAGCTCTGCGGCAGTGGTCTTCGCAGCCATGCTCAGAACCCTCCCTCGGTGTCGCGGGTGATGAAGCGCGCCTTCATGGGCAGCTTGTGGATGGCGCGACGCATCGCCTCGCGCGCGACGTCCTCGGTGACACCCGAGAGCTCGAACATGACGCGTCCGGGCTTGACGTTCGCGACCCACCACTCGGGCGAGCCCTTGCCGGAGCCCATGCGGGTCTCGGCCGGCTTCTTGGTCAGGGGGCGGTCCGGGTAGATGTTGATCCACACCTTGCCGCCACGCTTGATGTGACGCGTCATGGCGATACGCGCGGACTCGATCTGACGGTTCGTCACGTAGTGACCCTCGACCGCCTGGATGCCGAAGTCGCCGAACGCCAGCTCCGTGCCGCCCTTCGCCATGCCGCGGCGCTTGGGGTGGTGCTGCTTGCGGTACTTGACCCTACGAGGCATCAACATCAGGACTGCCCTCCTTCGGTGGCAGCGCCGGCGCCGGCCGTGGCAGGAGCCTCGGCGGCGGGAGCGGCCTGCTCGGCCTGGGGTGCACCCTGGCCGGCCTGGTCGTCACGAGCGGGACGGCGCCCGCGCTGGGGGCGACGGCTGCCGGGGGCGGCGGCGCGACGCGCGGCCTCGGCCTCGCGCTCGGCGCGCGTGCCCGCGACCTCGCCCTTGTAGATCCACACCTTCACGCCGATGCGACCGAAGGTGGTCTTGGCCTCGTAGAAGCCGTAGTCGACGTCGGCGCGGAGCGTGTGCAGGGGCACGCGGCCCTCGCGGTAGAACTCCGAGCGGCTCATCTCGGCGCCGCCGAGACGGCCCGAGCACTGGATGCGGATGCCCTTGGCGCCGGAGCGCATGGTCGTCTGCATCGCCTTGCGCATCGCGCGACGGAACTGCACGCGACCGCTCAGCTGCTCGGCCACGCCCTGCGCGACGAGCTGGGCGTCGAGCTCGGGCTGCTTGACCTCGAGGATGTTGAGCTGCACCTGCTTGCCGGTGAGCTTCTCCAGCTCGCCGCGGATGCGGTCGGCCTCGGCGCCGCGGCGACCGATGACGATGCCCGGGCGCGCGGTGTGGATGTCGACGCGGACGCGGTCACGCGTGCGCTCGATCTCCACGCGGCTGATGCCGGCGCGGTCCATGCCCTTGGTCAGCAGCTTGCGGATCTTGACGTCCTCGCCGACGTAGCTGCTGTACAGCTTGTCGGCGTACCAGCGGCTCTTGTGGTCGGTGGAGATGCCCAGGCGGAAGCCGTGCGGGTTGATCTTCTGGCCCATGGTCAGCGACCGCCCTTCTTCGTGTTCTTGCGCGACTGCGGCACGTCGGCGGACGGCTGCACGACGACGGTGAGGTGGCTGGTGCGCTTGAGGATGCGGCTCGCCGCACCCTTCGCGCGCGGACGCCACCGCTTCATCGTCGGGCCCTCCTCGACGAGCAGCGTGGAGATCACCAGGTCGGACGCGTCCAGACCCTCGGTGCTCACCGCGTTCGCGACGGCGGACTCGACCAGCTTGTAGAAGTTGGACGCGACGGCCTGCGGGGCGAACTGCAGGATGGCCAGGGCCTCCTGCGTGTCCATGCCGCGGATCAGGTCGCCCACACGGCGCGCCTTCTGCGGGGTGACGCGCACGAAGCGGGCCACGGCGAAGGAGCCGGCGGCCTCGCCCAGCAGACGCGCACGGCGCTCGCTGACGTTCTCTCGGGTGGCTGCACTCATCGCCTCTTCGCCTTTCGGTCGTCCTTCTCGTGACCGCGGAAGGTGCGGGTGGGGGCGAACTCGCCCAGCTTGTGCCCGACCATCGCGTCGGTGATGAACACCGGGACGTGCTTGCGGCCGTCGTGCACGGCGATCGTGTGTCCGATGAAGGACGGCAGGATCATCGAGCGACGCGACCAGGTCTTGATCACGGTGTGGGTTCCGGCATCGTTCTGAGCGTCCACCTTCTTCTCGAGGTGGCCGTCGACGAAGGGACCCTTCTTCAAACTACGGGGCATTCTCTACTCCTGGATTCCTGAGCTCGTCGAGGCTCAGCGGCCGGACTTGCGGCGGCGGACGATCATCTGGTCACTGGCCTTGCGCTTGCGCGTCCGGCCCTCGGGCTTGCCCCAGGGCGAGACCGGGTGGCGACCACCCGAGGTCTTGCCCTCACCGCCACCGTGCGGGTGGTCGATCGGGTTCATGGCCACACCACGGACGGTCGGGCGCTTGCCCTTCCAGCGGTTGCGGCCGGCCTTGCCCCAGTTGATGTTGGACTGCTCGGCGTTGCCGACCTCGCCGATCGTGGCGCGGCAGCGGACGTCGACGTAGCGCATCTCGCCGGAGGGCAGACGCAGCTGGGCGCGCGAGCCCTCCTTGGCGACGAGCTGCACGCGCACACCGGCGGAGCGGCCCATCTTGGCGCCACCGCCCGGACGCAGCTCCACGGCGTGGATCTGGGTGCCGACGGGGATGTTGCGCAGCGGCAGGTTGTTGCCGACCTTAATGTCCGCGGTCGGGCCGGCCTCGATGGCCTGGCCCTGGCGGATGCCGTCGGGCGCGATGATGTAGCGCTTCTCGCCGTCGGCGTAGTGCAGGAGCGCGATGCGCGCGGTGCGGTTGGGGTCGTACTCGATGTGAGCGACCTTGGCCGGCACGCCGTCCTTGTCGTAGCGCTTGAAGTCGATCACGCGGTAGGCGCGTTTGTGACCGCCACCCTGGTGACGCGTGGTGATCCGACCCTGGTTGTTGCGACCGCCCTTCTTGGGCAGCGGCTCGACGAGGGACTTCTCCGGCGTGGTCCGGGTGATCTCGGCGAAGTCGGCGACGCTGGAGCCGCGACGGCCCGGCGTGGTCGGCTTGTACTTACGGATAGCCATGTCTGATCAGTCCTCAGCTCGGGCTCGAGAAGATGTCGATGCTCTGGCCGGCGGCGACGCTCACGATGGCCCGCTTGGTGTCCTTGCGCTTGCCGAGCCCGTTGCGGGTGCGGCGCGTCTTGCCCTTGCGGTTCAGCGTGTTCACGGCCGTCACCTTGACGCCGAACACGTTCTCGACGGCGATCTTGATCTCCGTCTTGTTCGCGTCGGGGTGAACCAGGAACGTGTACTTGTTGTCGTCGATGAGCGCGTACGTCTTCTCGGAGACGACGGGCGCGATCAGGACGTCGCGGTGGTCCTTGTGCAGGGTGCTCATGCGGTCACTCACCAGCCTTCTCGAAACCGGCGTCCTGCGCGGTCTCCTCGGTGTCGAACCAGACCCCGGCGACCGCCTGGTCGTAGGAGGGGCTGTCCGGCGTGTGGAACGTCATCGCGTCGACGTCGCCCTTGATCTCGTGGCCCTTGGGCGCGTTGCCGCTCTTGAGCGGGGCCTTGGAGCCGGGGCCGTAGGGCTGCGTCTTGGTCGCACCCTCCGTCCCGGCGTCGGCGGCCGGGGCGGCGACCTCGGCCTGAGCCGCGGCCTTCTTCGCCGGAGTCTTCTTGGCCGGAGCCTTCTTGGCCTGCTTGGCGGCCGGCTTCGCATCGGCCTCGACGACCGCCGCGCTGAGCGCGATGGTCTCGGCACCCTCGGCGGAGCGGGCCTCGACGAACGCCTCGAAGGCGTCCTGCGTGAAGATCACGTCGTCGCTGAGCACGACGTCGTAGGTGTTCAGCTGGTCGAAGGTCAGCACGACGAGGTCCGTGACGTTGCGCAGGCTGAGGGCCGTGACGGCGTCCTCGCGACGCACGACGACGAGTACCCGACGACGCGTGGTGAGCTCGGCGATCGCGGCGACGGCGGCCTTGGTGGAGGGCGCCTCACCCGTGACGAGCGACTCGACGACGTGCAGGCGACCGGAGCGGGCCCGGTCCGAGAGGGCACCGCGCAGGGCGGCGGCCTTCATCTTCTTGGGCGTGCGCTGGTCGTAGCTGCGCGGCGTCGGGCCGTGCACGATTCCACCGCCGGTGAAGTGCGGAGCGCGGATCGAGCCAGCGCGCGCGCGGCCCGTGCCCTTCTGACGCCACGGCTTCTTGCCGCCGCCCGAGACCTCGCCCCGTGACTTGACGTCGTGCGTGCCCTGACGGGCGGCCGCGAGCTGGGCGGTGACGACCTGGTGAATGAGGGGGATGTTCGTCTGCACGCCGAAGATGTCGACGGGCAGCGCTGCATCGATGGTCTTGACAGCCATGGGTCAGGCTCCCTTCGCGCTGGAGGCGGACTTGGCCGCGGAGCGGACCACGACGAGTCCACCCCTCGGGCCGGGGACCGCACCCTTGACGAGGATGACGCCCTTGGCGGCATCCACGGCGTGGACGGTCAGGTTCTGGGTCGTGACGGTCTCGGCACCCATGTGGCCGGCCATGCGCAGACCCTTGAAGACGCGACCCGGGGTGGCGCACGCGCCGATCGAGCCGGGCTTGCGGTGGTTGCGGTGCGCACCGTGCGAGGCGGAGACACCGGCGAAGCCGTGACGCTTCATGACGCCGGCGAATCCCTTGCCCTTGCTGGTGGCGGTCACGTCGATCTCGTCACCTGCGGCGAAGATCTCCGGCGAGATCTCCTGGCCGAGCGTGTAGTCGCCGATGGCCTCGGTGCGGATCTCGACGACGTGACGGCGCGGCGTGACGCCGGCCTTCGCGAAGTGACCAGCCTGCGGCTTGGTGATCTTGCGGCCGTCGATCTCGCCGAAGCCGATCTGGACGGCGGTGTAGCCGTCGGTCTCGGCGGTGCGGATCTGGGTGACCACGTTCGTCTCGGCGGCGAGGACGGTGACGGGGACGATCTTGCCCTCGTCGTCCCAGACCTGCGTCATGCCGAGCTTGCGGCCGAGGAGGCCGCGCGCGTTGACGGTGGAGGAGGTGCTCATGGTGTTCTCGTCCTCCCTCAGAGCTTGATCTCGATGTCGACACCGGCCGGCAGGTCGAGACGCATGAGCGAGTCGACGGTCTTCGGCGTGGGGTCGATGATGTCGATGAGCCGCTTGTGCGTACGCATCTCGAAGTGCTCGCGGCTGTCCTTGTACTTGTGCGGCGACCGGATCACGCAGAACACGTTCTTCTCGGTCGGCAGGGGCACGGGGCCGGCCACGGAGGCTCCGGTGCGCGTGACCGTGTCGACGATCTTGCGCGCCGAGGTGTCGATCACCTCGTGGTCATAGGCCTTGAGCCGGATACGGATCTTCTGTCCCGCCATGCTCTGGTCGTCCTTACTCTTCGTCAGCTTGGTGTGCCCCTGGGGCTTGTTCTCCCTGGAGGGGATCGCTCCCCTCCGCCCCCCGAGGTCGGGCGTGTCGCAGTGGTGACCACGAGCGTCCGCGAACCTTCTGGAGTTGGGTGGTTGGACTTCCGGTCGCGGGCCGCGGCCTCCGGGGAGTCCGCGTCGCTGCGCTTCCAGCAGTCAGGCCGGTCGCGGTGCTGTCTTTCAACAACACGATGCGGCGCGCTCGTCGATCCCGGCGTGAGTTCCGGGCGGGCACGCCCCAGCGATCCGGCCGGAGCAACCGCACTAGTCTGACAGACTCCCCCGCCCCAGCACAAATCGCCCTCGCCCGCGGTCGACCAGGACGTCCCGCTCGGACGTGGCTCGCCGCCGCGGACCTGCCCGGGGACGCCCGATCCCTCGGCTCGTCGCGCCCTGCGGGCGCACGCGCGGGCACCCGCTCACGCTCGGGGCCCCTCGCGCCGGTCGCCGACGTCGAGCGAGTCCGTCACGTGAGCGCGGGCTCGCCGAGCAGGTCGGCCACGACCTGGACCCCGGGTCCACGAAGCACGTCGTAGTGGTCGATCGGGATGCTGACCCGCTGCGGCGCGAGATCGAGGTCCAGACGGTCGAGGAAGGACCACCCGTCACCCTCGGCGTCGATCACACGGGCCCTCTCGACCACGGCGCGCAGGTGTCCCGCCTCGGCGCCTCGCAGGCCAAAGGTCGCCAGCACCACGTCGACGATGCGGGCGGCGAGCCCCGGCTCGAGCTCGGGGCGCTGCTCGCGCAGGAGCCGCTCGAAGCCTGGTCGATCACGGGTCGCGGCGACCAGGCGCGGGTCGGGCAGCCGGCCCAGGAACACGGACCAGAGGATCGCCCGGAAGTAGGGGTCGGCGAAGTCGGCCTCGCCTGCGGGGTCGGGCGCGTCGGGCACCAGCGGCGACCCTGGCGCGAGCAGCACCAGCTCGACGTCGACGCCCCGCTGCGCCAGCGTCCACGCGACGTCGGTGGCGACCCGCGCCCCGAAGGAGTAGCCGACGAAGGTGGGCGCACCGGCCGGGAGCAGAGGCTCGATCTCCGCCAGGTCCGACGCCACAAGCTCGTCGATGTCGTCCACCGGACGCTCGCCCTCGTTGAGGCCCCGCGTCTGGACGGCGACCACCGGGCGGCCACGCGCGACGAGCCGGGCCAGCGGTGCGAGGCTCGCGGGATAGCCGCCGAGGCCCGGCCACAGCACGACCGCCGGACCGTCGCCGTCGACGAGCCGGACGAGCCGGCTGGGGGTCGTGGGAGCCAGGTCCCCCTCGGCCTCGACGACCCGCGCCGCGAGCTGGCGCACCGTGCCGTGCGTGAAGAGCACGTGCACCGGAAGCGCGGCACCCAGGCGGTCGTTGACCAGGTGCACGAGGCGCACCGCGGCGAGGCTGTTCCCGCCGGCCGCGAAGAAGTCGAGCTCGACGTCGAGGACGTCCTGGCCCAGGACCTGCGTCCAGCAGGCGGCGATGCGCTGCTCGACCGGGCCGACCGGCGGCCGGTCCTCACCGCGCGAGGCGGTCGCCTCGTCCTGCAGCACCGCGAGCAGTGCCGCCCGGTCGACCTTGCCGGTCGCGCTGATCGGCATGCGGGGCACCACCACGACCCTGCTCGGCACCATGTAGCGCGGCAGCGCCGCGGCAAGGTCGTCGCGCAGGATCTCCTGCGGACCGCTCATGTGCACGACGTCCTCGCGCATGTCCTCAGCCCGCTGCTGGTCCTCGCTGACCCGGCCGGCGAGCGCGACGTAGGACAGCTGGTCGCCGTCCTCCGGCAGCAGCTCCGTGAGTCGTGCCGCCGCGGGGAGCTCCCGGCCCGACAACGAGGAGTACCCCGAGGAGAGCAGGCCGATGCCGACGGCGTTGTCCTGCAGCCGGTGCAGCGCCCGACCGAGCTCTCGCAGCCCGGGCAGCCCTGCCGAGCGGGGGCACCGCAGCGCCACGGCGAACGCCGACGCGGCGTAGCTGCGCTGGTTGATGGCGACGACGTGACGACGCTCGACGACCTCGTCCCCGAGGGGCTCGAGCCAGGGGCCAGGGTCCGGCTCCGCGCCCGTGCCGCCCAGCCGGACCCGGTAGAGGCCGGGCCGCAGTCCCACGACCTGACCGTGCACCTGGACGAGCACGTCGAGGCCCTCGGGGCCGACGCCAGGGTCGGGACGCTCCACGGCGGCCATCGCGCCCGTGGAGACCACGAGGTCGACGGTGGTCCAGCAGACGTCGCCCACGACCCCGACCGCCGGCGGCACGGCGTCGTCCACGACCGCGACCGTCCGGCCGTGTGCGGCGGCGACGTCGTCGAGCAGTCCGAGGAGGTGACCGACCTCGAAGGCCAGCACCTCGTCGACGTTGATGGCGTAGACCGACCGGATCGCGTCACGGACTCCCCGCAGGTGCAGACGCACCCGCGCGGCCGGGTCGACCCGGTGGGCCCTCGACGGCAGCGAGCCGTCGCCGACTCGGTGCAGCGTGTGACGTCGTGGGTGGTAGTAGTGGACGCCGTCGTCGAGACCGCGCACCCCGGACACCTCGACGTACACCTGGGTGGCGTACAACGCACCGGGCGAGGCGTAGGCGTACTTCGGGAGCAGCCGCTCCTCGCTGTCGAACGCCCCGAACCAGCGCAGCAGGTCGGCGAGGTCGACCAGATCGGCGAGCGCGCGCGGTCCGGTCAGCGCCCGCCGCTCGCCCTGCACGAGCCGGAGCACGTGGTCCAGCGTCACCACCCCGCCCTCGAACGTGCGGTACGACGTGCGGCGGAAGGCCAGCTCCCGCTGCTCGGGCCGCCCGTCCGGCCCGGGCAGCGCGATCCCGGACGCCGCGTCCAGGTCGTGACGGACACCGGGATCGGCGAGCTGGGCGTGGACCTGCGTGTGGTCGTCCTTGGACAGGTGGTGCTGTCCGGTCGCCCCCTGGTCCATCAACGGCGCCTCGTCGCTGTCGAGGGCCACGAACGCCGCCAGGCTGCACGCGCCGGTGCGCGGGTCGACCCAGGGCAGCACCTCCGCGTCGGCCACCCAGTGGTGGGCCTCGATGGCGGTCTTGACCTCGAGGGTCTCGATGCGGTGCCCGTTGACCTTGACCTGGTCGTCGGACCGGCCGTGGAACTCGAGGAGCCCCGTCGCGTCACGACGCACCAGGTCACCCGTGCGGTAGACGCGCCGCGACCGGCCCTCGAGGACGATGGACGGGAAGCGTTCCGCGGTCAGCTCGTCGAGACCGACGTACCCGGCAGCGAGCTGCACCCCTCCGATGCACAGCTCACCCAGCTCACCGGGCGGGCACGGTGTGCCGTCCTCGCCGAGGACCACGGCCCACGACCCCGGGACCGGGCGACCGATCGACACGATCCCCGCGGCGTCGAGATCGGTGGCCGTGACGACGTGCGCGGTCACGTTGATCGTGGTCTCCGTCGGGCCGTAGAGGTTCACGAGTCGAGCCGACGGCTGCAGCCGCACGAGCTCGCGAGCGAGCGACGCGGTGAGCGCCTCTCCCCCGCTGAACAGGGCGGTCAGGGACGTGCACGTGGCGAGGTCCGGCGTGGCGACCAGGGCCGACCAGACCGTGGGGACGCACTGCAGGTGGGTGACCTGGTGCCGGCGCACGAGGGTGCACAGCGCGCCGAGGTCACGATGGGCACCCTGCGGTGCGACGACGACCGTCGCGCCGGTCGCGCCGGCCAGCAGCTCCCACTGTGCGGCGTCGAAGCTCGTCGGCGTCTTGAGCAGGATGCGAGCCCCGGGCCCCAGGTCGTGGTCGCGGCCGAGCCAGTCGAGCTGCGCGACCAGCCCACCGTGCCGGATCGCGACGCCCTTGGGCCGACCGGTGGTTCCCGACGTGTAGATGACGTAGGCACGGTCGTCCGGCCCGATCTCGGGCTCGGCCCCACCGCCGGTCTCGGTCGCGGCCGTGAGGACGTCAGCGCCGTTCCCTCCCCCGGCCGTGAGGATCCCGACGCACGCGGGGAGCGTCGACTCCGCGCGCGCCCGCAGCCCGGGCGCCGTCACGACGAGACGGAGCCCCGAGTCACGGGCCATGAGCTGGAGGCGAGGCGTCGGGTAGTCGACCGCGAGAGGGACGTACACCGCACCGGCGCGCAGCACCGCCCACACGCTCACGACCAGGGACCGACCCGGCTCCAGGAACAGACCGACGCAGTCGCCGCGGGCGACGCCGGCGTGGAGGAGGCGGCGCGCGAGGATGCCGGCGTCGCGCCAGAGGTCCTCGAAGGTCAGGACCCCCTCGTCGTCGACCACGGCGGGCGCGTCGGGTCGCTCGCGCACCGCGGCGGCGAGCATCGCGACGATCGTCGGGCGGGAGGCGGGGGTGCCGTCGCGGGGGACCACCGCGACCGCGGACATGGGGGGACTCGACATGATGCTGCTCCTGCAGGTCGGATGAGGCGACGGTGTCGGGACGGGGGGTGAGGACGTGGCGGAGCGGAGGACGGGGGAGGGAGGAGCGGGGCTCAGCGGTCCCGGCGCGCTGCGCGCAGGCCGACGAGCTGGCCCGCCGCGGCCCCGCCGAGCGCCAGCGCGAAGCCCAGGCACTGCAGCGGACCGAGGGACTGACCGAGCACGACCCAGCCGAGCACTGCGGCCATCAGCGGGCTGAGCATGCCGAGCAGCGCGGTGCTCGCCGGCGGCAGCTGCCGGGCACCGTGCAGCCAGACGCCGTACCCGAGGGCACCACCGACGAGAGCGAGCCACAGGTAGCCGAGGACGGCCGTCGCGTCGAGCTCGAGGGCGCCGGTGTCGGTGAACGGGACGAGCGGCGCGATCACGATGCCGCCGACGACGAGCTGCCAGGCCGTGCACGTCAGCGGGCGGTAGTCAGCAGGGAGGCGCCAGCGGCTCGAGAGCAGGATCCCGACCGCCATGCTCGCCGTGCCCGCGATCGCCGCCGCGATCCCCCACGCGTCGACGCTCGTGCGCGAGGTGACGGTCATGAGCGCCACCCCGCCGGCCGCGACCACGGCGAGCGCCACCTGCCGCCGGGGCGGCTGGCGCCAGCCGAGCATCGCGGTGAGCGCGGCGATGATGAGCGGTTGCAGCGAGCCGACGACGGCGGCCAGTCCGCCGGGGAGCCGGTACGCGCTGATGAACAGCAGCGGGAAGAACGCTCCGATGTTCAGCACCCCCAGCACCACCGTGCGCAGGCGCCACCCCACCGGCGGCAGGCCCGGCGCGATCGCGAGCAGCAGCAGCCCCGCCACCGCGGCGCGCAGGAAGCCCGCCGTCAGAGGTCGGTCGGGTGGCAGCATCTCCGTCGTGACGACGTAGGTGGTGCCCCACACGAGCGGCGCGATCGCCGCCAGCAGGGTCAGGCCGACGAGCGAGGCCTGCGCAGGCGGCGACGGCGCGGGACGCACCTCCAGCCCGCTCATGCGGTCGTCCCGTAGAAGCGGTCACCGAAGTCGCCGATGCCGGGGTGCATGAACGCCTGTTCGGTGAGCCGTTCGTCCACGAAGCTGGTGACCACGCGCAGACCCGGGGCCACCTGCGCCAGGCGTTCCAGCGCCGACGGACAGGTGAGGACGTTGGCGAGGATGACGTCCTCGAGCAGCAGACCGGCGTCCACGAGGGTGCTGAGCGCGAGCTGCACCGTGCCGGACGTGGCCATCATCGGGTCCAGCAGGATCACGTCGGACCCGCGGGCCAGCCGCGGGAGCTTGGCGTAGAACAGCTGCGGCTGCGTGGTCACCGGGTCGCGCTGGATCAGGATCTTGCCGAACCTGGTGTCCGGGAGCATCTCGCGCAGCTCGTGCTCCATCGCGTCGCCGGCGCGGGGCACCGAGACCGCGGTGAGCCGCGGTGCACGGGGAGCGACCCCGGCGAACGTCGCACCGAGCGGCGTGCGGACGGGGTGCGGCTCGTGCCGTCGGACCGCGAGGGCCTCCTCCAGCACGAGGCGGATGATGCGTCGAGCGGCACGCACGAACACGGCCTGGTCGGCCGTGTGGTCGCGGGCCGACGCGTGGAGGTGCACCAGGCCGGCCGTGCGCGGCAGGCAGGTGAGCCGCAGTGGCAGCGCTGCCACGGCGTCGGGCACCGCCGCTGACCCGACGAGGGTCCCGGCGAGACCGGCGGGCGGCTGGGCGGTCGGCGTGGCGACCAAGTGGTCGACGGTCATGTCAGGTCCTCGTCGGGGCGTGGTCGAGCAGGAGAAGGGTCAGCGCGTCGAGGTGCGAGAGCACGTCGTGGGCCCCCGCCGACCGCAACGTCTCGGCCGCTTCGACGCCGTGGTCGAGGCCTATGCAGTGCATCCCCGCAGCTCGGGCCATCTGGACGTCGTGCGCGGTGTCGCCCACCACGACGCTGACGTCGGCACCCCGTCCGAGGGCACGAAGGGCGTGGAGGGCGTGCTCGGCGTGAGGCTTGGGGTGCTGCACGTCGTCCGCCCCGACCACGACGGGGAAGGCGTCCGCGATCCCGGCGGAGGCGAGGATCGCGACGGCGCTGTCGTGGTACTTGCTGGTCACGACGGCGAGCGCGAGGCCTGCGTCGTGCATCCTCGCGAGGCCGTCGACGACGCCGGGGTAGAGCAGTGCGGCGGCCTCGGGCACGATCCGCTCGCGGAACCGACGCCGGTAGTCCGCGACCGCCTCGGCACGCTCCGGTGGCGTCGCGCCAGGGGCGAGCCGAGCGACCATCACGTCCAGCGGCAGGCCGATGAGGCGACGTGCCGCCTCGTCACGAGGTGCGGTGCCCGTGGTCGCGCCCACCGCTGCCGCCAGCTCGCGTGCGATGGCATGAGGCGTGTCGACCAGCGTGCCGTCGAGGTCGAAGAGCACGCACCGCACCTGGCCCGACGTGGTCAGGGAGGTGGACGACGGCGTCCTCATCGCGCCTGCTCTGCCAGGGCCGGGGCGAGAGCCGCGGCGACCTCGGCGCCGACGGCGGCGACCTGCAGCACGACGGCCTCGTTCGCGGCGGAGGACCGACCGGCGGTCGCGGCGGCGACCTCCCGGGTGAGGAAGTTCGTCACCGCGGCACCCCGGACGCCCTCGGCGGCGGCGCGGGCGAGAGCACGGTCGATGGCGGCACCGACCTCCTGCTCGTCGAGCGCGTCCTCCGCCGCGATGGGGTGGGTCACGAGGACCGAGCCCGTGCCCGGCAGGCTGCGGTGCAGCCCGATCGCGTCGGCCAGCACGCCGAGGTCGTCGATGCGCTCGGGGTTCGGCAGGCCACTGGACCGGCACAGGAACGCGGGAAAGTCGTCGCACCGGTACCCGATGACGGGCACGCCTCTCGTCTCGAGGAACTCCAGGGTCCGGGGGATGTCGAGGACCGACTTCACCCCGGCCGAGACGACCACGACGCGCGAGCGCACGAGCTGGTGCAGGTCGGCGGACACGTCCATCGTCTCGACGTAGTCCCGGTGCACCCCGCCGAGTCCGGCGGAGGCGACGACGTCGATGCCTGTCAGCTCCGCGACCACCATGGCCGCGGAGATCGTGGTGGCGCCGGACGTCCCGCTCGCCACCGCGGAGGCGAGCTCACGGCTCCCGATCTTGCGCGCCCCCTCCGCGAGCCGTTCGTGCTCCTGCTGGACCAGCCCGACCACGACCGTCCCGTCGAGGACGGCCAGGCTGGCCGGCACGACGCCGCAGGCGCGGACGCGACGCTCGCACTCCAGGCCGGCGGCGACGCGGCGCGGCGCCGGGAGGCCGTTGGCGGTCACGTTCGTCTCCAGCGCGACGACTGGTCGTCCGTCGTCCAGCGCCGCCCGCACCTCCTCCCCGAGACGGATCGGGATCCTCGGCGCGGACCGGTGGGCGGATCGCGGGACCGCCGGTGCGGTGCGTGGTGTCGTGAGCGTGGTTCGGGTCATGGGTCTCACCCCCGACCGATACCTTAGCGTTTATCCTTTTAATGCTCAACTATTGAGGTGAACACTGAGTGATAGTCTCGTGACGTGGGAGATCTCGTGGACGACGTGGTGGAGCAGTGGGGTGTCGAGCGGCCGGAGATCGACGTCAGTCCCATGGAGGTGGTCGGCAGGGTGAGCCGCGCGGCGGCCCTCCTGGACCGGCGCATCGCCAAGCGGCTGGCGTCCTTCGACCTCCAGCCCGGAGAGTTCGACGTCCTGGCCACCCTGCTCCGCTCGGGCGCCCCCTACCGGCTGCCCGTCGGTCGTCTGACCTCCCACACGATGGTCACGTCCGGCGCGGTCTCGCACCGGCTCAACCGGCTCGAGGACCGCGGCCTCGTCGAGCGGTCGACCGAGCCGACCAACCGACGCAGCGTCAACGTCCAGCTCACCGAGGCGGGACGGGACCTCGTCGACGCCGCGCTCCCCGCGCACGTCGAGAACGAGGACTCCCTCCTCGCCCCCCTGGACGTCGACCAGCGACGCCAGCTGGCCACGCTCCTGCGCACGCTGCTGCTCGGCCACGGCGACTCCCTCGGCTGACGTCCGCAGACGGTCCCTCCGACGTCGGGTGGGTCGGTCGCGCTGCCGCCCGAGCACGACGAAGCCCCCCGGACCCGAAGGTCCGAGGGGCTTCGCTGCAGCAGAGCTGGTGTGTCGTCAGATCACTTGTTGATCTTGGTGACACGGCCGGCGCCGACGGTACGGCCGCCCTCGCGGATGGCGAAGCGCAGGCCCTCCTCCATGGCGATCGGCTGGATGAGCTGGACGCTCATCTCGGTGTTGTCGCCGGGCATGACCATCTCGGTGCCCTCGGGCAGCGTGACGACGCCGGTGACGTCCGTGGTCCGGAAGTAGAACTGCGGACGGTAGTTGTTGAAGAACGGCGTGTGACGGCCACCCTCCTCCTTGGACAGGATGTAGACCTGGCCCTCGAACTCCGTGTGCGGGGTGGTCGAGCCGGGGGCGATGATGACCATGCCGCGCTCGACGTCCTCGCGCTTCGTGCCACGGAGCAGGAGGCCGACGTTCTCGCCGGCCTGGCCCTCGTCGAGCAGCTTGCGGAACATCTCGATGCCGGTGACCGTGGTGGTCTGCTTGGTCTCACGGATGCCGACGATGTCGACCGTCTCGTTGACCTTGACGACGCCACGCTCGATACGACCCGTGATGACGGTGCCACGACCGGTGATCGTGAAGACGTCCTCGACCGGCATGAGGAACGGCTTGTCCGTCTCACGCGGGGGCATCGGGATGTACTCGTCGACCGCGTTCATGAGCTCGAGGATCGACTCGCCCCACTTGGCGTCACCCTGCAGCGCCGGGTGGGCCGCGACCTTGACGACGGGGACGTTGTCGCCGTCGAACTCCTGCTCGCTGAGCAGCTCGCGGACCTCGAGCTCGACGAGCTCCAGGATCTCCTCGTCGTCGACCATGTCGCACTTGTTGAGCGCGACGACCATGGCCGGGACGCCGACCTGGCGCGCCAGGAGGACGTGCTCGCGCGTCTGCGGCATCGGGCCGTCGGTGGCGGCGACCACGAGGATCGCGCCGTCCATCTGCGCCGCGCCCGTGATCATGTTCTTCACGTAGTCGGCGTGGCCGGGGCAGTCGACGTGGGCGTAGTGACGGTTCTCCGTCTGGTACTCCACGTGCGCGATCGAGATCGTGATGCCGCGCTGACGCTCCTCAGGAGCCTTGTCGATCTGGTCGAAGGCCGAGGCCTCGTTCAGGTCGGGGTACTTGTCGTGCAGCACCTTGGTGATCGCCGCGGTCAGCGTCGTCTTACCGTGGTCGATGTGACCGATGGTGCCGATGTTCATGTGCGGCTTGGTCCGCTCGAACTTCGCCTTAGCCACTGGGGCTCCTCCTGGGTTGAGTGTTGCGCTGTCTGATGTGGTGCTGGGTCTGAAAGCCGTCGGGTCCCGCTGGGAGACCTAGGCCACCTTACCGATGACGCCGTTGGTTACTCGCCGCGGGCCTTCTTGATGATCTCCTCCGCGACGGCCTTGGGAACCTCGGCGTAGGAGTCGAACTGCATCGAGTACGAGGCACGGCCCGAGGTCTTGGACCTCAGGTCACCCACGTAGCCGAACATCTCCGAGAGCGGGACCAGGGCCTTGATGACCTTGGCTCCGCCGTAGCCCTCCTCCATCGCCTGGACCTGTCCGCGGCGGGAGTTGAGGTCGCCGATCACGTCGCCCATGTAGTCCTCGGGCGTCGTGACCTCGACGGCGAACATCGGCTCGAGCAGGGCCGGGTCGGCCTTGCGCGCGGCCTCCTTGAAGGCCATGTTGCCGGCCAGCTTGAACGCCAGCTCGCTGGAGTCGACGTCGTGGTAGGCGCCGTCCTCGAGGGTGAACTTGACGTCGACCATCGGGTAGCCGGCGAGGACGCCGAACTCCATGGCCGCCTGTCCACCGGCGTCGACCGAGGGGATGTACTCCTTCGGCACGCGGCCACCGGTGACCTCGTTGACGAACTCGTAGCCGCCCTCGCCGCCCGCGTCGGGGCCGTTGGGGGCCACGCCGATGACGACCTTGGCGAACTGGCCCGAACCACCGGTCTGCTTCTTGTGCGTGTAGCTGTGGCCGGTGACGGCGCGCTTGATGGTCTCGCGGTACGCGACCTGCGGCTTGCCGACGTTGGCCTCGACCTTGAACTCGCGCTTCATGCGGTCGACCAGGATGTCGAGGTGCAGCTCGCCCATGCCGGCGATGATCGTCTGACCGGTCTCCTCGTCGGTGTGGACCTGGAACGTCGGGTCCTCCTCGGCGAGCTTCTGGATGGCGACGCCGAGCTTCTCCTGGTCGCTCTTGGTCTTCGGC
This sequence comes from Aeromicrobium sp. EU05-FHT14F07, assembly GCF_058790455.1. Lineage (NCBI taxonomy): Bacteria > Bacillati > Actinomycetota > Actinomycetes > Propionibacteriales > Nocardioidaceae > Aeromicrobium > Aeromicrobium sp. EU05-FHT14F07. Next base: position 31,332 of record NZ_JBYTCR010000018.1, on the reverse strand, counting down.
TCGATGGCGACCTGGATGACCGGGTCGGGGAACGTCATCGACTCCAGGACGATCGGGTTCGCCGAGTCCGCGAGGGTCTCGCCCGTGGTGGTGTCCTTGAGGCCCATGACGGCCACGATCTGGCCGGCGCCGACCGACGCGATCTCCTCACGCTTGTTCGCGTGCATCTGGTAGACCTTGCCGATCCGCTCCTTGCGGCCCTTGGTGACGTTGAGCACCTGGGTGCCCGCCTCCAGACGGCCGGAGTAGACGCGCACGAAGGTCAGCTTGCCCAGGTGCGGGTCGGTCGCGATCTTGAACGCCAGACCGGCGAACGGGGCGTCCTCCGACGGCGGGCGGGTGGCCTCGACCGACTCGTCCTTCGCGTCGTGACCCTTGACGTCGCCGACATCGATCGGCGACGGCAGGAAGTCGACGACGGCGTCGAGCAGTGGCTGCACGCCCTTGTTCTTGAACGCCGTGCCGCACAGGACCGGGTTGAGCTGCGCCGCGAGCGTCGCGCGACGGATGGCCGCCTTCAGCTCCTCGACGGAGATGTCCTCGCCCTCGAGGTACTTCTCGGCGATCTCGTCGTCGACGTCGGACAGCGTCTCCAGCAGGGCCTCGCGACCCTCGGCGGCGGCGTCGGCCAGGTCGGCCGGGATGTCCTCGACCGTGTAGTCCTCACCGATCGTGGTCTCGCCGCGCCAGGTGAGCGCGCGCATGCCGACGAGGTCGACGACACCGAGGAAGTCGCTCTCGGCGCCGATCGGGAGCTGCAGGACCAGCGGCGTGGCGCCGAGGCGCTCGCGGATGGTCTTGACGCAGAAGTCGAACGAGGCGCCCGTGCGGTCGAGCTTGTTGACGAAGCACATGCGCGGCACGCCGTACTTGTCGGCCTGACGCCACACGGTCTCCGACTGCGGCTCGACACCGGCGACACCGTCGAAGACGGCGACGGCACCGTCGAGGACGCGCAGCGAGCGCTCTACCTCGACCGTGAAGTCGACGTGCCCGGGGGTGTCGATGATGTTGATCTGGTGGTCCTTCCACCAGCAGGTGGTGGCGGCGGACGTGATCGTGATGCCGCGCTCCTGCTCCTGCTCCATCCAGTCCATGGTGGCGCCACCGTCGTGGACCTCACCGATCTTGTACGTGATCCCGGTGTAGAAGAGGATCCGCTCGGTGGTGGTGGTCTTGCCGGCATCGATGTGCGCCATGATGCCGATGTTGCGGACGCGGGTGAGGTCCGTCGTGATGTCGGTTGCCACGGTGAGCTACCAGTTCCTTACGTCGAAGATGGATGCTGCTGGGGTCACCAGCGGTAGTGGGCGAAGGCGCGGTTGGCCTCGGCCATCTTGTGCGTGTCCTCGCGCTTCTTGACGCTGCCGCCGAGGCCGTTGCTGGCGTCGAGGAGCTCGTTCATGAGGCGCTCGGCCATGGTCTTCTCGCGACGCTCGCTCGAGTACTTGACCAGCCAGCGCAGGGCGAGGGTGGTCTGACGGGCGGGGCGGACCTCGATCGGGACCTGGTAGGTCGCACCGCCGACGCGGCGGGACTTGACCTCGAGGGCCGGCTTGACGTTGTCGAGCGCGCGCTTGAGGGTGACGACCGGGTCGGTGCCCGACTTCTCGCGGGTGCCCTCCAGCGCCGAGTACACGATGCGCTGCGCGGTCTGCTTCTTGCCGTCGACGAGGATCTTGTTGATCAGCATCGTGACGAGCTGGTTGTTGTAGACCGGGTCGGTCTCGGGGACGCGCTTCGGCGCGGGGCCCTTGCGAGGCATTAGCTCTTCTCCTTCTTCGCGCCGTAGCGGCTGCGAGCCTGCTTGCGGCCCTTGACACCCTGGGTGTCGAGGGAGCCGCGGACGATCTTGTAGCGCACACCCGGGAGGTCCTTCACACGACCGCCACGCACGAGCACGATCGAGTGCTCCTGGAGGTTGTGGCCCTCACCGGGGATGTAGGCCGTGACCTCGGTACCCGAGGACAGGCGCACGCGAGCAACCTTGCGCAGCGCGGAGTTCGGCTTCTTCGGGGTGGTGGTGTACACGCGGGTGCACACACCGCGGCGCTGCGGCGAGCCCTTGAGGGCCGGCGTGCTGGTCTTGGTCACCTTGCTCTGGCGACCCTTGCGGACCAACTGGTTGATCGTGGGCACTACGGACTTCTTTCTTCAGGCGAGAAGGACTCTGAGTCGTGCTGCACTCGCCGCCGGACTGGAACGAGGTGGCGGGATGCGCGCAGCGGCCCGGACAATCCAGGCACAGCACTCAACAGTACCTCCCGGCACCACCCCGGGCAAATTCCGGGGTGCGCGATCAGGCCTGCCGTGCCGGTGCGCGGGTCTCGTCCTGCGGCTGCGTCGCCGTGGCCTCTCGTCGACCTGCGGCTGCGGCGGGTGGCTGGTCGTCGACCTGCGGCTGCGGCGGGTGGCTGGTCGTCGACCTGCGGCTGCGTCGGTGCGGGTTCGCGGTCGGGTGGGGCTGCGCTGGCGCAGGTCGGTGGTCGGGTGGGGCTGCGCTGGCGCGGCTCTCGTGGAGGTGGTCTCCGAAAGGGCCTCGACCGGGAGGTTGGGCGCGAGCTGGTCGGGGTTCTCGGGCTGTGGCTCCCGCGTTGGGACGCAAGATTCTGCGTTTGCGCGGTCCGGCGGTGGATCTGCCACCTTCTGAGCGCTCTTCAGGTGGCAGAGCCACCGACGAGGGGCGAGGGGTGTGAAGGATTCTTCCTTCTCGTGGACCGGTCCACGAGAAGGAAGAATCCTTCGTCTCCCCAACGCAAAGGGCACCCAAGATTCTGCATTCACGCGAACCAGGTCGAACGCTTCTGCGTTCACGACGGGATCCCGTAGCAAACGCAGCATCCTTCGAATCCCAGCGCACGAACGCAGATTCTTGCGTCCCACGCGGGCCAGAGCCCGAGACCCGAAGCCGACCCCCGCCCAGCCGCCCGGTCGAGGCCCTTTCGGAGCGCAGGACGAGTCAAAGCCGCGCCAGCGCAGCCCCACCCGAGAGAGAAGCCGCACCAGCGCACCCCCACCCGACCGAGAAGCCGCGCCGACGCACCACAGCCCCACCCTCGTGCGAGGGCGGGGCTGCGGCGGGGGTGCGGGTGGGTCAGAGGGCGGTGCCGGCGGAGCGGAGGTTCTGGCAGGCCTCGACGACGCGGGCGGCCATGCCGGCCTCGGCGGCCTTGCCCCAGGCGCGGGGGTCGTAGGCCTTCTTGTTGCCGACCTCGCCGTCGACCTTGAGCACGCCGTCGTAGTTGGTGAACATGTGGCCGACGACGGGGCGGGTGAACGCGTACTGGGTGTCGGTGTCGACGTTCATCTTGACGACGCCGTAGTCGACGGCCGCGGAGATCTCCTCGGGGAGGGAGCCGGAGCCGCCGTGGAAGACGAAGTCGAACGCGTCGTCCTTGCCGTACTTCGCGGCGACGGCCTCCTGGGCGGCCTTCAGCACCTCGGGGCGCAGCTTGACGTTGCCGGGCTTGTACACGCCGTGCACGTTGCCGAACGTGAGGGCCGTCAGGTAGCGGCCCTTCTCGCCGAGGCCGAGCGCCTCGACCGTGGCCAGCGCGTCCTCGGGGGTCGTGTACAGGTGCTCGCCCATGCCGCCCTCGACACCGTCCTCCTCGCCGCCGACCACGCCGATCTCGACCTCGAGGATGATGTGCGCGGCGGCGGCCTTCTCGAGCAGCTCCTGCGCGATGACGAGGTTCTCGTCGAGCGGCACGGCCGAGCCGTCCCACATGTGCGACTGGAAGTACGGCAGGCCGCCTCCCTTGACGCGCTCGGTGGAGGCCTCGATGAGCGGGCGGACGAAGCCGTCGAGCTTGTCCTTCGGGCAGTGGTCGGTGTGCAGGGCGACGTTGACCGGGTACTTCTTGGCGACCTCCTGCGCGAACGCGGCGAACGCGAGCGAGCCGGACACCATGTTCTTGACGGTGGGGCCCGAGAAGTACTCGGCGCCGCCGGTGGAGACCTGGATGATGCCGTCGGACTCGGCCTCGGCGAAGCCGGCGAGGGCGGCGTTGAGCGTCTGCGACGACGACACGTTGATGGCCGGGAAGGCGAACGACTCGCTCTTGGCCTTGTCGAGCATCGCGGCGTAGGTCTCGGGGGTGGCGACGGGCATGGAGTCTCCTTGCAGGGCGGCCGGACGGCGGTGCGCCCAGCCTACTGGTCGAGCTGCTTCACGAGCGCACGGGCGAGGACCTGCACCTGGCTCCACACCGACGAGAACGGCGGCGCGTACGAGAGGTCGGTCATCACCAGCTCGTCGACGGTCATGCCCGACCACAGGGCCATCGCGGCCGTGTCGATGCGGACCGCTCCCCCACGACCGACGAGCTGCACGCCGAGCAGCCGACGGGTGCCGCGCTCGGCGAGGCCCCAGAGGGTCATCGGCTCCGCGCCCGGGTAGTAGCCGGCGACCGTCGTGGTCTCGACGTCGGCGCTCACGGTCTCCAGGCCCGCGTCGTCGGCCTGCGCTCGACCAAGGCCGGCGCGGGCGATCTCAAGGTCGCAGAACTTCGTGATCGCGGTCTGCACGACACCCGGGAAGACCCGGCCCGACCAGTCGGCGCCGAGCGACGCCGCGACCGACTCGCCGGCGACCATGCCCTGCTTGTTCGCGTGCGTGCCGAGCGGCAGGTGGATCCGGGTCGACGTCATGCGGTCGTGGGTGACGACGCAGTCACCCGCCGACCACACGTCGGCGACGAGCGAGCCGTCGGGCGCGAGCACGCGCTGCTGGTCGTCGGTGACGATGCCGTCCTTCACGCCGAGGTCGGCGACGTCGGCGAGCAGCCCGCTGCGGGGGACGACGCCGAAGGCCGCGACCACGAGGTCGGCCGAGAAGGTGTCCTCGTCGGTCCGTACGGCCGTCACGGCACCGTCGTCGCCGACGTCGAAGCCGGTGACCGCGGCCTCGGTGACCATGCGGGCCCCCTTCTCGCGCATCGCGTCGGCGATGACCCGGCCGATCTCGTCCTCGACGATGGGCAGGGGCGTCGACTCCCGCTCGACGACCGCCACCTCGAGCCCGCGGGCGAGGCATGCCTCGGCCATCTCGATGCCGATGTAGCCGCTGCCGACGACGACGGCCCGCCGGGCGCCCGCCTGGATGCGGTCGATGACCTGCTGGCCGTCGACGAGGTCCTTGACGCTCATGACGCCGGGCGCGTGGACCCCGGGCAGGTCCGGCCGGATCGAGCCGGCGCCCGTCGCGACGACCAGGCGGTCGTAGGCGAGCGTGTGCTCCCCCGCGAGGTCGCGGTAGCGCACCTCGTGGGCGTCGACGTCGACCGCGACCACCTCGCTGCCGAGGCGCACGTCGATGCCGCGCTCGCGGTGCTCCTCGGGCGAGCGGGCCACGAGGCCGTCCGGGCCGTCGATCTCGCCGGCGACCCAGTAGGGCACGCCGCACGCGGAGTAGGAGGTGTGGTGGCCGCGCTCGAGGACCACGACCTCCACATCGGGCAGGAGGCGGTGGACGGCCGACGCGCTGGTCATCCCGGCCGCGTCACCCCCGACGACGACGACGCGACTCATGGGACGAGCCTAGGGTCGCTCGCCGGGGTCCGCAGGGTCGACGACCTTCTCGAACCAGTGCCGGGCGTGGGGGTTGTCGTTGTAGCGCTCGACCTCCGCGTAGCCGGCGGAGCGGTAGAGGGCGAGCGCGGCGACGAGCTGGTCGTTGGTGTCGAGCCGCACCCGCTGGTAACCCAGGTCGCGGGCGTGCTCCTCCAGCGCGGACAGCAGCCGACGTCCCAGCCCGGTGCCGCGGGCCCGCCCGTCGACCCACATCCGCTTGACCTCGGCCGACCCGTCGCCGAGGTCGCGCAGCGCACCGCAGCCGAGCACCTCCCCGTCGAGCTCGCCGCCCCGGGCCGTGGCGAGCAGGAAGACGCCCGACGGCGGACGGTAGGGGTCGAGGTCGTCGGGCCCCGGCGCGTAGCCGTCCGCGAGGGTGGCGTCGACCTCCCCAGGTACGACGTCAGCGCGGCGTGGGCCCGCGGGTCGTCGGGGTCGACGACGTCGAGGCGGACGGACGGGACGGTGGGGGCGGTCACGGCGACTCCTCGGCGTGCTCTCGGATCCAGGCGTGCATGGCGATGGCGGCGGCCGCTCCGGCATTGATCGACCGGGTCGAGCCGAACTGGGCGATGGAGAGGGTGGTGGCGCAGACCTCGCGGGCGGCGTCGCTCAGGCCCGGCCCCTCCTGGCCGAAGAGCAGGACGCAGGCGCGCGGCAGCGAGGTCGTCTCCAGCGGCACCGCTCCGGGCAGGTTGTCGACCCCGAGCAGCGGCAGGTCCCGCGCCGCCGCCCACGCGGCGAGGGCGGCGGCGTCGGCGTGGTGCTCGACGTGGAGGTAGCGGTCGGTGACCATCGCGCCCCGACGGTTCCACCGCCGCCGGCCGACGACGTGGACGGCCGCGACGTTGAAGGCGTTGGCCGTCCGCACGACGGAGCCGATGTTGAAGTCGTGCTGCCAGTTCTCGACGGCGACGTGCAGCGGGTGACGACGGGTGTCGAGGTCGGCGACGATCGCGTCGACCGTCCAGTAGCGGTAGCGGTCGACGACGTTGCGTCGGTCGCCGTCGGCGAGCAGCGCAGGGTCGAGGCGGGGGTCGTCGGGGACGGGACCGACCCAGGGGCCGACGCCTACCTCCTCGTCGCGCTCGCGCGGCCCGCTCACGCGCCGTACTGGTCGCGGTACGCCCGGGCGGCCCGCAGGTGCTCGGCGTGCCGGCCGGACTCCTCGAGGTACTCGATGACGTGGTCGAAGGTCACGATCGCCTCGACCGGGACGCCGAGGTCGCGGCGCACCTCGTCGACCGCCGACAGCTCGCCCGTGCCGCGCTCCTGGCGGTCGACGGCCACGACGATCCCGGCCAGCTCGGCACCGGCCGCCTCCACGATCGGCACGACCTCGCGGATCGCCTTGCCGGAGGTGATGACGTCGTCGACGAGGAGCACCCGACCGCGCAGCGGGGCGCCGACCACGACCCCGCCCTCGCCGTGGTCCTTCGCCTCCTTGCGGTTGAAGCTCCACGGCACGTCGCGGTCGTGCGCCTCGGCGAGCTGCACGGCGGTGGCCGCCGCGATCGGGATGCCCTTGTAGGCGGGCCCGAGCAGCACGTCGAAGGCCGGCGCGCGCTCGGTGATCGCGGCGGCGTAGAAGCGGCCGAGACCGGCGAGCCGGGCACCGGTGTCGAAGCCGCCGGCGTTGAAGAAGTAGGGCGACGTGCGGCCGGACTTCAGCGTGAAGGAGCCGAAGCGCAGGACGTCGTGGCCGATCGCGAACTCGACGAACGCGCGCTGGTAGTCGTGCATCGGGGCGGGGACTCCTAGGCGCCGGGAAGCGGGATCTTGCGTTCCGGGTCCGCCTTGTCGACGATCCGGACGAGGTCGCCGATCACGACGTTGCGTTTGTCGGTGTGGAACAGCTCGGAGCAGGTCAGCATGGTGAGCACGTTCTTCGTCGGCGGCTCGCCGCGCAGCGCCGGGTCGGGCACCTGCTGCAGCGGCCAGCCCTCGGTGAAGTCGACGGTGATCGAGTCGCCAGCGTTGCGCAGGCGGTAGGTGAAGACGGCCGTGCGCGTCTCGACGTACACCTTGTCGCCCTTGCGCAGCTTGAGGAAGTCGCGGAACGGCTCGCCGTGCGTGACCCGGTGGCCGGCGATCGCGAAGTTGCCGAGCTCGCCCGGCAGGTCGCCCTTGGGGTAGAAGCCGACGCCCTTGGCGAGGGAGCCGGGGTCGAAGCCCTTGACGATCGGGACCTCGTAGTCCTTGCCGAAGCGGGGCACGCGCAGCAGCCCGATGTTCTTGCCGTCGGTGCCGTTCCTCCAGTCCTCGGAGATGGCCTCGCGCACCTGCGCCTGCTGCTGCTTGGAGACGATGTTGGTCCCCCAGTACTGCCAGGCGACGTAGCCGAGCACGCTCAGCCCGGCCAGCACGAGGACGAGGCCGATGGCCCCGACGACCGAGAACCGGCGCCGCGGACCCCGACGTCCACCACCGGGGGCGGGGCGAGGAGGGGCCACGGTGCTCATGTCGGAGATTGTGTCATCCCCGTCCTGAGGTCCCGCCCGATCGTCGATGTGACCCACATCTCAGCAGCTCGCCGGAGATTTCTCGTCGTTCGGGTGGAGCCGCGCGGGACGCGTGCCTATAGTGAAGTCGCTGCCCCGCCGTTTCACCCCCCGAGAACGGCGGGGCAGCTTCATGCCCGCAGCCTCCCGCCTCAGGCCATGACGCCGAGCGGGCGCTGCACCAGCCCCGGGAACACGGCGGAGACGTCGACCTCCGGGAAGCGCGAGCGCAGCACCTCCGCCACGACGTCGCGGTAGTCGGTCGTGACGGCCAGGTCGCCGTCGACCTGCTGCTCCGTGCCCAGCCCCGGCCATCGGGCGTGCACGCGACCGCCCTTGACGCCCGCGCCCATGAGCAGCACGCAGCTGCCGTACCCGTGGTCGACGCCGTTGGCGCCGTTCTCGCGCAGGCGACGTCCGAACTCGCTCATCGTCACGAGCGTGACGCGCTCGGCAGCCGGCCCGAGGTCGGTGAAGAACGCGGCGAGGTTCGTGGCGAGCTCCTCGATCCGGGCCGCCACGTTCCAGCGCAGCCCGATGTGATGGTCCCACCCGCCGGCGTCGATCGCGATGGCGCGCACGCCGAGGCCCGACGTGACGAGCCCCGCGGCGTGCGCCATGGCGCGGCCCGTGTCGCCGGAGGCGTAGCGCGCGCCGTTGGCCGGCGACCTCCGGGCGGCGTCGGCGATGCTGCGGGTGCGTCGGGACAGGGCGTACGCGTCGAGGCCGGCGGACCCGACGACGCCACCGCGGCGTCCGTAGGTGGTCTGCAGGAAGCTGCGCAGCGCGCCGCTCAACCGTGCGTCGTCGGCGAACGGCAGGCCGAGGTCGTCGAGGGTTTCGGTGGCGACGGCCGGCGCGGGACCGAGCAGCGACGTCGGCATGGTGGTGCTGCCGAGCTGCATCGCGTCGAGCACGTCCGGCTGCGCGGCGAGACCGGTGATCATCCGGTTGATCCAGCCCACGCGCGCGCTGCTGCCGGGGTCGGCGTCCTCGAGCTCCTCCATCGCCTCGAAGTGGCTGCGGTTCGGGGCGGGGAGCCCCACAGCGTGGACCGCGCCGAGGCTGCCGGCCTGCCACCAGCGCGACAGCGGCGCGAACTTGGGGTGCAGGCCGAACGTGGCGTCGGCGTGCAGCAGCTCGGTGGCCTTGAGCGCCGTGGTCGGGCGGGCGGCGTGGTAGGCCGCCTCCGCGTGCGGCACCACCATCGACAGCCCGTCCGCCCCGCCACGCAGCGACAGCACGACGAGGACGTTGCCGCCCGTGGCGCCGGTGGCGCCGTAGACCGCCGACGTCAGGACGTCGCCCACCATCGACGTCACGACCCCGCCGAGTCCGAGGGCCGCGCCGGAGGCGAGCAGCGAGCGTCGGGTGAGGCCGTAGTCGGCGCACCCGCAGTCGTCGGTGCCGGTCATCGCAGCATCCCCTCCGGGGTGTTGAGCACGGTGCCGCGGATGAGGGTCAGGTGCCAGGCCGACACGTCGGCCACGGTCCTGTAGACCGTCCCCGAGGAGCGGTTGAGCATCGTCGCGACGGCGGCCTGCGTGGTGGCGTCCGCGGGACGGCCCACCAGCAGCAGCGACTGGTGGTCGACGATCTCGGCGAGCGTGCGCGGGAAGGCGGTCGGGAGCACCGTGGCGGGCGCCGGGTAGGCCTGGCCGTCGGCGGAGTTCCAGCGCCCGGCCAGGCTGTAGTGCTGGTTCCAGGCGCCCAGCATGCGCGACGGCGAGGCCCACGTCGTGGACCCCTCGGGGTAGCCGTCGGGGCGGGGCCAGCCGTACGGCTCCTGGCCGAGGCGACCCGCGGCCCACACCAGGTTCGCCGGGAAGGCGTCCGTGCCCCGGAAGCGGACCGGGCGGATGCCGAGCGCCCGCACGGTGGCCACGACGTCCTCGACGGGCGCTCGCAGCGTGCGCCGCCGGGCGGCGAGAAACTCCGGGTGGGTCCGCAGCGCCTTGAGCGTGGCGCGGACGTCGCTGCGCGAGGAGCGGTAGGCGGCGGTCACGCTGCGCACGAGCGACGGCGACGGGTCGTCGCCGACGAGCCGCACGCACAGCCGGCGCGCCACCCGTTCGGCGGTGGCGGGGTGCAGCGCCAGGTGGTCGAGGTAGGCGGCGAGGGCGGGTCGACCGTCGGCGGCGGCGTTCGCGTGGGTGAAGCCGAGCACCCGCACCCGACCCGTCCAGTGGTCCTCGGGCGCGTACGACGCGGCGAAGGTGTCGAACACCTTGACCTTGTGGCCGGTGAGCAGACGGGCGGAGTCCTTGACGTCGTCCTCGGTGTAGCCCGACGCTCGCCCGACCGTGTACAGCTCGAGGAGCTCGCGGCCGAGGTTCTCGTTGATGCCGCGCTTGGTGTTGAGGTCGTTGTTGAGCCAGCCCGACATGGCCGGGTGCACGACCGCCGCGCGCAGGAGCTGCCGGTAGCTCGTCAGGGCGAGCCCGCGCAGGGTCTGGTCGTAGTGGAAGCGCCACGGGAAGCTGCGGTCGTGGCCGACCGGCACGTAGAGCAGGTTCGACCACACGTCGTGCAGCACCTCCTGCAGCTGACGACGCGTGAGGATCTTCTGCACCATCGAGTACTGCGCGAGGTCGAAGCCGTACTGCCAGGCGCCGGAGCGTCCGGACTTGACCTCGGCCCACGCCTTGGCGGGCGTGTGACCGAGCCGTGGCCACCAGGTGTGCACCGTCGACGACGGGTCGGCGACGGACGTCGGGAGCAGCTGCGCGGCGAACCAGCGCTCGGCGCCCCCGGCCGTCCGCACGGCGGTGGTGAGCTGCTCGTCGACGCCGAAGGAGAAGCGGCTCACGAGGTGGCGGTCGCGCTCGCTCAGCGTGTACGGCCGCACCGACGCGGAGATGCGCGTGCCCATGGTCCCCCTCTCCCGCGGACGTCGAGGACGTCCGGCCCGGACCGGCTCCCCCCGGTCCGCGGGTCGCTCCCTCGACCCAGGCACCATCATGGGACGAAAGTCCCGGGCCGTCAGGGAAACGCGTCAACTGCTGCCCGCCCTGCCGTCGGGTGGACGCGTAGGGTCGCGAGGGATGAGGACGCAGAGCAGCCGGATCGACGGCCTGGGCACCACGATCTTCGCGCGCATGAGCGCGCTCGCCGCCGCGACGGGCGCCGTGAACCTCGGGCAGGGGTTCCCCGACACCGACGGCCCCGACGTGGTCCGCGAGGCGGCGGTCGAGGCGCTGCGCGGTGGTGCGAACCAGTACGCGCCGGGCGTCGGGGTGCCGGCCCTCCGCGAGGCGGTCGCCGACCACCAGCGACGCTGGTACGGGCTCGACGTCGACCCCGACGCCGAGGTCGTCGTGACGACCGGCGCGACCGAGGCGATCGCCGCCGCCGTGCTGGGCATCGTCGAGCCGGGCGACGAGGTGGTCGTGCTCGAGCCCTACTACGACTCCTACGTCGCGGTCCTCCAGATGGCCGGCGCGGTCCGTCGTCCGGTGACGCTGCGCGCCCCCGACTTCCGGCTCCCGCTCGAGGAGCTGCGCGCCGCGGTGACGCCGCGGACGACGGCGATCCTGCTGAACACGCCGCACAACCCGACGGGCACCGTGCTCACCGCCGACGAGCTCGCGGCCGTCGCGCAGGTGGCGCGCGAGCACGACCTCGTCGTCATCAGCGACGAGGTGTACGAGCACCTGACGTTCGACGTCCCCCACGTGCCGATCGCGACGCTCCCGGGCATGTGGGAGCGGACGCTGACGATCTCCAGCGGCGGCAAGACGTTCTCCTTCACCGGCTGGAAGGTCGGGTGGGCGACCGGCCCGGCGGACCTGGTCGCGTCGGTGCTCGGCGCCAAGCAGTTCCTGACCTTCACCTCCGGCTCCCCGCTGCAGCCCGCCGTCGCCGAGGCCCTGCGGCTCGACGCCGACTACTTCGAGGGCTTCCGCGCGGGGATGCGCGAGCGTCGCGACCGGCTCTGCGCGGGGCTGGCCGACGTCGGCCTCGGCGTGGTGGTGCCCGACGGCACGTACTTCGCCTCCACCGACATCCGTCCCCTCGGCTTCGAGGACGGCCTCGACTTCTGCCTGCGCCTGCCGGAGCTGGCCGGTGTCGTCGCCGTGCCCCACCAGGTGTTCCACGACCCCGACACCCCGCTCGAGGACAACCCCGGCCGACCGTTCGTGCGGTGGGCCTTCTGCAAGCGTCCCGAGGTGATCGACGAGGCCGTGCGTCGGCTGGGGGCGTTGCGGGTCTGACGGTTTACCACGGGACCGTGGTAAACCGTGTCGGGCGGTCAGCGGTAGCGGGGGGCGCGGCCGCCGGCCTGCACGTCGCGGGCGAGGACGGGGAGGACGCGGGGGGCGACGAGCTCGCTCAGCACGACGATGCTCGTGGAGCGGACGATCGAGCCCGAGGTGCTCATGTGGAGCAGCACGTCCTGCAGGTCGGCGTGCGACGACGCCGCGATCTTGCAGACCACGTCGGCGGTGCCGCTCGTGACGTAGGCCTCCAGCACGTTCGGCAGCGACTCGAGCTCGGCGCGCACGTCGTCGAGCCGGCCCTGCGCGATCTCCAGCGTGGCGAAGGCGAGGACGGTGTGGCCCGCGGCGGCGAGGTCGACGTCGGGACCGTAGCCCGTGATGACGCCGGCCGCCTCCATCTTCGCCAGCCGCGACTGCACCGTGGCGCGGGCGACGCCGACCACCCGGGACAGCTCGAGGTCCCCCGCGCGCGGATGGTCGCGCAGCGCCTCGACGAGGGCGAGGTCGAGAGCATCCATGACGACTCCTCAGCACATTGTCTAGCAGGACAGCAGGATACTCGGCAGACCTGCCCAGTCTGACCACCGCGAGACGGGCAGGTTGCCAGGAGCGACGTGGCACGGTGACCTGGGGCACATGACGACCACGCCGACGCACGCCCCGACGACCGACCAGACCACCGCGCTCACCGGCAGCGAGCGGCTCGCCGAGCTCGACCTCGAGCAGCTCCGCCAGCTCGTCGGCCTCGTCGAGTACGACGCCTCGCACGACCCGTTCCCCGTCACCGGCTGGGACGCCGTCGTGTGGGCGGTCGGCAACGCCACGCAGGCCGCCGCCTACTACGAGAACGTCTACGGCATGGAGGTCGTCGCCTACTCCGGCCCCGAGACCGGCAACCGCGACCACCACGCCTACGTCCTGCAGGGCGGAGCCGTCCGGTTCGTGCTGTGCGGTGCCGTCGACCCCGACTCGGCGGTCGCCGACCACCACCGCGCGCACGGCGACGGCGTCGTCGACATCGCCCTCGAGGTCCCCGACGTCGACCGCTGCGTCGAGCACGCGCGGTCCCAGGGCGCCACCGTGCTCGAGGAGCCGCACGACGTGTCCGACGAGCACGGCACCGTCCGTCGCGCGGCGATCGCCACGTACGGCGACACCCGGCACACGCTCGTCGACCGCAGCCGGTACACCGGTCCCTACCTGCCCGGCTTCGTCGAGCGCCGCACCACCGCCGTCCGGCAGGGTGCCGTGTTCCAGGCGCTCGACCACGTCGTCGGCAACGTCGAGCTGGGCCACATGGACGAGTGGGTCGACTTCTACCACCGCGTCATGGGCTTCACGAACATGGCCGAGTTCATCGGCGACGACATCGCCACCGACTACTCGGCGCTCATGAGCAAGGTCGTGGCCAGCGGCAACCACCGGGTGAAGTTCCCGCTCAACGAGCCGGCGATCGCGAAGAAGAAGTCGCAGATCGACGAGTACCTCGAGTTCTACCGCGGGCCCGGCGCGCAGCACCTCGCCCTGGCCACGGCCGACATCCTGAGCGCCGTCGACGCCCTCCGTGAGCGCGGCGTGGAGTTCCTGGTGACGCCCGACAGCTACTACACCGACCCGGAGCTGCGGGCCCGCATCGGCGAGGTGCGGGTGCCGATCGAGGAGCTGCAGCGCCGCGGCATCCTCGTCGACCGCGACGAGGACGGCTACCTGCTGCAGATCTTCACCAAGCCCGTGGGCGACCGCCCGACCGTGTTCTTCGAGCTGATCGAGCGGCACGGATCGCTCGGCTTCGGCAAGGGCAACTTCCAGGCGCTGTTCGAGGCCATCGAGCGCGAGCAGGCCAAGCGCGGGAACTTCTGATGGCCCACTACCGGCGCGCCGGGTCGGTGCCTGCGAAGCGGCACACCCAGCACCGCTCCCCCGACGGCCGGCTCTACCGCGAGGAGCTGATGGGCGAGGAGGGCTTCAGCTCCGACTCCTCGCTGCTCTACCACGTGGGCGTGCCGTCGGCGGTGCTCGAGGCGCGCCGGTGGGAGCTGCCCGACCAGTCGACGACGCCCAACGAGCCGCTGCTCCCCCGCCACCTGAAGCTGCACGACCTGTTCACCGACGCGGCCTCGAAGGACTCCAACCCGGTCGAGCACCGACGCCTGGTGCTCGCCAACGGCGACGTCCGGATCTCCTACGTCGTCGCCGAGGCGTCGTCGCCGCTGTACCGCAACACCACGGGCGACGAGATCGTGTTCGTCGAGGCCGGCACGGGCGTGCTCGAGACCGTCTTCGGCCACCTGCCGTACGGACCGGGCGACTACCTGGTCGTGCCCCGCGCGACGACGCACCGGTACAGGGTGCAGACCACGACCCGCGCCTACTGCATCGAGGCGAACGGCCACGTCGCGCCGCCCAGGCGGTACCTGTCGCGCTACGGCCAGCTGCTCGAGCACGCGCCCTACTGCGAGCGCGACCTGCGCGGTCCCGGCGAGCCCGAGGTCCGGGAGGAGACGGAGGTCGAGGTGCTCGTCAAGCACCGCGGCAGCGGGCCCGGCGGACTGGCCGGCACCGTGCACGTGGTGCCCGAGCACCCCTTCGACGTCGTCGGCTGGGACGGCTGCCTCTACCCCTACGCGCTCAGCGTGCACGACTTCGAGCCGATCACGGGACGCATCCACCAGCCGCCGCCGGTGCACCAGGTCTTCGAGGGGAACGGCTTCGTCGTCTGCAACTTCGTGCCCCGCAAGGTCGACTACCACCCGCTCGCGATCCCCGTGCCGTACTACCACGCGAACGTCGACAGCGACGAGATCATGTTCTACGTGGACGGCGACTACGAGGCGCGCAAGGGCTCGGGCATCGGCAGGGGCTCGGTCAGCGTCCATCCCGGCGGGCACTCGCACGGGCCGGTCCCTGCGGCGATCGAGGCGAGCCTCGGCGCGGAGTCCTTCGACGAGCTCGCCGTCATGGTCGACACCTTCCGTCCGCTCGAGCTGGGCGAGGGCGGGCGCGCGGTCGACGACGGCGTCTACCACCGCTCCTGGTCGCGATGACGTCGTCAGCGCCGGACTGGGGCACGACGACGCTGCCCTGGTGCTCGTTCAGCGTCGCCGACGGTCCTCGCCGTGTCGGCGTCGGCGTGGGCCGCTCGGTGCTCGACGTCGGCGCGGCGCTGCCCCGGCTCGCCGACGAGGTGGCCGACGGGACGCTCGACGCGCTGCTGACGCACGGCCCGGACCGCCGCGCGGAGGTCCGTCGGGCGGTCACCGACCTGGTGGGCTCGCGGACCGACGACCTGCCCCTCGTGCCGGCGGACGACGTGACCCTGCACCTGCCCTGGACGGTGCGCGACTACGTCGACTTCTACGCCTCGGAGCACCACGCCGCCACGGTCGGTCGCCTCTTCCGTCCCGGCACCGACCCGCTGCCGTCGGCCTGGAAGCACCTGCCGATCGGGTACCACGGCCGTGCGGGCACGGTCGTCGTCTCGGGCACCGAGGTCCGCCGACCGAGCGGCCAGCGGCGCGAGCCCGACGGCGAGGTCGTCTTCGGCCCCTCGACGCGGCTCGACCTGGAGGCCGAGGTCGGGTTCGTCGTCGGTGGTCCGCCCTGCCGGGGCCCGCTCACGCTGGCCGAGGCGGAGGACCGGCTGTTCGGGGTGGTGCTGGTGAACGACTGGTCGGCGCGCGACCTGCAGGCCTGGGAGTACGTGCCGCTCGGCCCGTTCCTCGGCAAGTCGTTCGCGACCTCGGTCTCGGCCTGGGTCGTCCCGATGGAGGCGCTGCGCCACGCCCGGACCGCACCGCCACCGCGCGACGTCCCGCTGCTGCCCTACCTCGACGACGCGTCGGCGCCGGCGGGCGCGCTCGACCTCGCGCTGGAGGTGCGGATCGGCGACGAGGTCGTGTCGCGCCCGCCCTACCGGGAGATGTACTGGACGCCGGCGCAGATGCTCGCGCACCTCTGCGTCAACGGGGCGTCGGTGCGCCCGGGTGACCTGTTCGCCTCGGGCACGGTGAGCGGTCCCGCACGCGAGCAGAGCGGTGCCCTCATCGAGCTCACCTGGAACGGCGCCGAGCCCGTCGTGCTGCGCGACGGCTCCACGCGGGCGTTCCTGCACGACGGCGACGAGGTGACGGTCAGCGCGACGGCCCCCGGCCCGGACGGCCGTCGGGTGCCGCTCGGCGAGGTGCGCGGACGCGTCGTCCCCGGAACCTGACGCGACCCGACGTCCACCCCGCACGGGCGCACGTTTGACCGGCTCCCATCGGGGTACGGAGGACTCGCGACCGCCTGGTCGCGACGCCCGACCCGAGGACGGCGATGCACCTCACGGCCGACGTGCTGCGCGAGCGGACCCGACCGGCCCTGCCGCTGCCCGGGTCCGGCCGGACGCAGGAGCGCTTCCGCGCCCTCCGGGAGCTGGGCTGCGAGGACCTCGCGCTGGCCAAGGTCGTCGAGCCGCACCACGACGCGCTCGCGATCACCGCGGAGCTCGGCCACGCCGCGGACCCCGACGGCGTGTGGGCGGTCTGGGCCGCCGAACCACCGTTCGCGCAGGTGCGAGCCGTCGCGAGCGGCGGGCGCTGGCGGCTGCAGGGTCGCAAGGCCTTCTGCTCCGGCGCCGACCTCGTGACGCACGCGCTCGTGACCGCGGACGACGACGGGAGTCAGAGGCTGTTCGCCGTGGCTCTCGACCAGCCGGGCCTCTCCCCCGACCCGGACGGCCCCGCCTGGGTGGGTCCGGGCATGGCGGCAGCCCGCACTGTGACGCTGCGGCTCGACGACGTCGAGGCCGAGCCGGTCGGGGGGCCGGGGGCCTACGTCGACCGCCCGGGCTTCTGGCACGGGGCCGTCGGGGTCGCCGCGGTCTGGGCCGGTGGAGCCGACCGGGTCGCCAGCACGCTGGAACACTCGGCCCGGCTCGACGACCACGGGCTGGCCCACCGGGGCCACGCCCGGGTGGCGCTCGCCAGCGTCGACGCCCTCCTGCGCGAGGCGGCGTCGGCGTTCGACGCCCAGCCCGGACGTCGCGACGAGCGTCGCGCCCTGGTGGTGCGCGCCGCGGCGGCGCGGGCGGCCGACGACGTCGTCGCGCACGTCGGGCGCGCGACCGGACCGGGCCCCCTCGCCTTCGACGCGGCGCACGCCCAGCACGTGGCGGACCTGCAGGTCTTCGTGCGCCAGCACCACGCCGAGCGCGACCTCGCCCGGCTCGGCTCCCTCGGCGCACGATGAGCGCCCCCGCGTCGCCGCCGCGGTGGGACGCCGCCCTGCGCGCGGCGGGACTGCCGACGGTCGACGACCCGGGCGGGACCGTCGTCGTCCTCTCGGCGCACCCGGACGACGAGGTCCTCGGCGTCGGGGCGTGGCTCGCCGGACAGGTCGGCCGCCCCCTGCACCTGGTCGTCGCGACCGACGGCGAGCAGTCGCACCCCGGCAGCCCGACCGTCACGCCGGACCAGCTGCGGACCGTGCGCCGGCGGGAGCTGGCCGAGGCGCTCTCGATCCTCGGGCACCCGCAGGCGCGCACGACCCACCTCGGGCTGCGCGACGCCGCCCTGCCCGACGACCGCGAGCCGCTCGCCCGTCTCCTCGGGCCCCTGCTGCAGGACGCGACGGTCGTGCTCGCACCGTACGAGCACGACGGCCACGGCGACCACGACGTGCTGGGAGCGGTGGCCCGCGAGGTCCTTCCCGAGCGGACGACGTTCTGGCGCTACCCGGTCTGGCGGTGGACGCGCAGCACGCCCGACACCGGTGCGGAGTGGCTGCGGGGCGCCGCGCTGCTGCCCCGGCCCGCCGACGGGGCGCGCCGGAAGGCCGCCGCCCTGCGCGCCTTCCGGTCGCAGCTCGAGCCGTGGTCGGACCATCCCGCCGACCAGGTCGTCGTCACCCCGGCGCTGCTCGAGCACGCACTCACGGCCCCGGAGGTGGTGCTGACGTGACCGACCCCGCCTACTTCGAGGACCTCTACCGGACCGACCCGGACCCCTGGCGGCTCGACACGGCCCCCTACGAGGAGCGCAAGCGTGCCCTGACGCTCGGGAGCCTGCCTCGCCCCCGCTACGCCCGCGCCTTCGAACCGGCGTGCGCCCGTGGCCGGATCACCGCACTGCTCGCCGAGCGGTGCGACGAGGTGGTGGCGCTCGACCCCGTCGAGGCCGCCCTGGAGCGGGTGCGCGAGCGCGCTCTCCCGGGGGTGAGCGTGCGACGTGGCACGGTGCCGGACGACTGGCCGGAGGGGACCTTCGACCTCGTGGTGCTCTCGGAGGTGCTGTACTTCCTCACCCCGGAGCAGCGCGCCCGCTGCGCGGACCTCACGGTCGCGGCCCTGCGTCCCGGGGGCCACGTCGTGGCCGTCCACTGGCGCCACTCCTTCGCCGAGGCCGCGTCGACGCCCGACGAGGCGCACGTGGACCTTCATACCGCGGACCTGCGCCCGGTGTCGGGCTACCTCGACGACGACGTCCGGCTCGAGGTGCTCGAACGTGCCTGATGCCAGGATCGACCGCATCGGCGTCGTCGTCCCCGCCCGGGACGAGGAGGGGTCGCTGGCCGGGTGCCTGGCCGCGCTGGGCCGCGCGGCTCGCGCCGTCGGGGTCCCGGTGGACGTGGTGGTGGCCGTGAACGCGACGCGCGACCGCAGCGCCGAGGTCGCGCGGGCCGGCGGGGCGACCGTCGTCGAGCTCGCGCTCCCGGGCGTGGGCGCCGCCCGCGCGGCCGGCGCCGCACGGCTGCTGCGCGGGCGTGCCGCGGCCCGCACCTGGCTGGCGACCACCGACGCCGACTCGGTCGTGCCGCCGGGCTGGCTGGCCCACCAGCTGGACCTGGCAGCGGCGGGCGCGGACGCGGTGGTCGGCACGATCCGGCTGGCCGACCACGAGACCGACCGTCACGCGGCGTGGTGGCAGCACTACCGCGGCGGGCTGCAACGGGTGCCGCACGGACACGTGCACGGCGCCAACCTGGCGGTGCGCGGCAGCCTCTACCTGCAGGTGGGCGGCTTCGCGGCCGTGCCGGCCCACGAGGACCTCGGCCTCGTCACACGCCTGGACGCCGCGACGGGCCGCGTCGTCCGCACCGTCGCCGAGCCGGTGCTCACCTCGGCGCGGACCGAGGGACGCACCCCGGTCGGCGTCGCGCACGACCTGCGCCGAGCACGCTCGGCGTCGCCGCTCGCCGCGACCTGAGCCGCCCGGCGCGGCCGGCCGAGTGCCCCGCCGAGCACCGGGGTCGGGTCGGTTCGGATCGGGTCGGGTCCGTCAGTGGACGCGGGAGAGTACTCGTCCGCGAGCCGCGACGCGGAGCCGGACGGCAGCGCGCAGGTCGTCGCGGCCGAGCACGTCGTGCAGCTGCGCCGACACCTCGTCGGCCCGCTGCGCCACGTGCGTGAGGTCGGCCTCCGGCTCGATCGTGGCGTCGATGCGCGCCACGAGCTCCCCGCGGTCGCGCACGACGGAGCCGCGCGCGGAACGCACTCCCTCCGTCGCGGCGAACGCGTCGGCGGCCGCGGAGAGCACCTTGCCGGCCAGGGCCTCGCTGCGCCCGGCGTCGCCGCTGCCCTCCAGACGCAGGCGCGACACCGTCGGGCGCGTCAGGTGGGCGAGGATCCACCGCAGCGCCACCAGCGCGACGACGACCGCGACCGCAGCGATCCCCCAGGCCAGCCCGGTGTTCCCGAGCGCGTCGGCGACGCGCGTGGTGCGGCTCGTCCCGGGGAGGGTGCGGCCGGAGACCTCGCGGCCGGACCACCACCACAGGCCGGCGAGACCGGCGGCGGCCAGCAGCGCGACGAGCACGAGGGTGGCGAGACGGTCGACGAGGAGCGTGGTGCGACTGACCATGGTGCTCAGCCCTTCTCGGGTCGGATGGTGACGTCGACCCGCGGGGTGGGGTCGACGGCGGAGCAGACCCGCTCCGCGCGGGCACGGACGGCGTCCTCGAGCTCGCTCTCGCGCTCGCTCGTGGCGACGGAGCGGGCCACCACCTTCACGCGGCGGCGGCCGACCGACACGTCGGCGTCGGTGACGCCGTCGGTGCCGTCGATCGCGGCGCGGACGACCCGCACCAGGTCCTGGCGACGCAGGTGCACGCCGCTGCTGGCGCGCAGCGCCAGGGTGCGGCGCGGACGGGGCTTGAGCGCCACCGGGAGCAGCAGCACCGCGACGACCAGCGCGACGACGGCGGCGGCGAGCACGGCGGGCGTACGTCCGTCGATGCCGTCGGCAGCATCGACGACCGTCAGCAGCCACGAGCTGCCCGACACCGAGCCGAGCTGCACGAGGAGGTGCTGCACCGCGACGACGGCCAGGCCGACGAGCGCGAGGGCGATCAGCTGCGCGACGAGAGGTGAGGCGCCCGTGCCGGCGGGCGACTTCGCCGCCGCGAGCGGGCGCGTGCCGCTCGTCGAGGAGGAGGTCTCGGAGGTCATGCGGGGGTCCTTCGGTCGGGTGGGGTGGTCAGACGACGCGACGGGGCGGCGTGTCGAGGTGCACGACGTCGGCGACGGTGACGTCGACACGGCTCACGGTGACGCCGACGAGCGTGTCGACGCGCTCGCTGACATGGGCGCGGACCCGCTCGACGAGCGGGGCGAGCGGCGTCGGCCACGTCGCGGCGACCTCGACCGTGATCGACGACGTCTCGCCGGCGACGGTGGCCTCGGCGTGCGGCAGCCCCTTGCGGACGAGCTTCGTCCAGCCCTTGCGGGTGTCGACGACGGCCTCGATCTCCGACGCCGCGATCGACGCGACGCGGCTGACGACGCCGTCCGCGATGGTGGTGCGGCCGCGGTCCTCGGGGGCGGGCAGCGGAGCCCGCTCCTGCGCCACGGGTGGGAGGGTCGCCGTGTCAGCCACGGTCGCGCCGTCCGAGCAGGCCCGAGAGGTCGACCTCCCCGTCGACGTGGCCGCCGACGAGGTAGCCCGCCCCGCCCAGGACGAGGGCGAGCAGGAAGCCGAGGAAGCCGCCGGTCGCGATGGCGATGGCGAGCAGGAGGCCGGCGATGAGGCCGACGGTGGACGTGGTCATGGGGTGTCTCCTTGGTGCCGGGATGGGGGTCGTGCGTGGGTCAGAGGTCGATGTAGCGACGGCGGCGCAGCCGCCGCGCCGGGCGGCGCAGGGCCGCCCAGAGCGGATGGAGGCGTCGGGGCAGGGTCGCGGGCGGCGACCTGCGCCCCGACCGCCCGACGCCCGACCGCTCGATGGACGAGTAGCGCCGGTCGAGGGCGGCCAGGTGGGCCTGCAGCTGGTCGGCCTCGCCGCCGGCGTCGGGGTGGTGGCGACGCACCAGGGCGCGACGTTCGCGACGCCACTGCTCGCGCAGCGCCGCGTCGGCCGGGCCCGGGTAGGGGTGTCCGGTCGGTCGCGCCCCGGCGCCGACGCTCACGACGGTGCCGTGCCGTCCGGGACGACGTCCTCGACGACGACCCGGACCGGCGTGTCCACGAGCGGCGACACGGCCGAGCGGACGGCGTCGGCGAGGTCACGGAGGCGGGTGCCCATCACGGCGACGACGTGCACCTCGGTGTCGTCGTCGCGCAGCCGGACTCCCGTGACGCGACGGCCCGGCAGGTACGTCGCCACCTCGCCGAACGAGCCGGCGTGCAGCCCCGCGACCCCGGGGACGCCCAGGGTCGCGGCAGCCACCCGCTCGGCCACCGTCGAACCGGGGTCGGCGGCGTCGGGCGTGTCGGCGGGGGTGGTCACTGGACGCGCGGCTCGCCGGCGGTGTCGTCGGCGGCCTCGTCGGACTCGATGTGGATGTCCTGCACCTCGATGTTCACCTCGACGACGTTGAGGCCGACCATGCGCTCCACCGCGTTGATGACGTTGGTGCGGATGCCGTGGGCGAGGTCGGCGATGGAGACGCCGTACTCCGCGACGAGCTGGATGTCGATGGCAGCCTCCTTCTCGCCCACCTCGACGGAGATGCCCTGCGAGTGGTTGGTGGAGGAGCCCGGGATGCGCTCGCGGAGGGCGCCGACGGCGCGGGCGGTGTTGCCGCCGAGCGCGTACACGCCGGAGACCTCGCGGGTCGCGATGCCGGCGATCTTCGACACGACGGTGTCGGCGATGGAGGTGCGACCCTGCGTGCTGTCCAGGTCGCTGGAGGTGGTGGTCTTGGCGACGGCCTTCTCGCTCACGTCATCAGTCCTGTTCTGTGTGGTGGGGTGAATCGATCGAACATCCGTGAGAGTCCGGCCGCACGCCGAACGTCACGGTCGTGTGACCGACGTCACCGTGTGATCGCACTCGAGGTGCGCACCGGCGCACCGGGTGGGACGGTCGGAGCGATGACCAGGGGGACGCACGACGAGCAGGTGCCGGGCACCGACGACGGGACCGCTCGTCCGTCCGACAACGCGCTCGCCCGACGGGCGGGCCTGGGCGACCGGGCCGCGTTCGAGGACCTGTTCGCGCGGCTGTTCCCCGCGACCCTGCGGTACGCGACGCGGCTGCTCGACGGCGACGAGCGCTCCGCCGAGGACGCGGTGCAGGACGCGTGGATCACGGCGTGGCGCGCGCTGCCCGACTTCGAGGGCCGCTCGAAGGTGCAGACGTGGCTGTTCACCATCGTGCAGCGGGAGGTGTACCGGCGCCGGCGCCGGACCCGTCCCCTCGCCGTGGACGACCGCATCCTCGAGCCCCTCGGCCGCGACGACGCCGACCGGCTCGGCGCCGCGCGTCGGGTCGACCCCGAGCAGGAGGCCGAGCTCGACGACCTCTGGCGCACGCTGAACCTGGCGCTCGGAGAGCTACCGTGGACCCAGCGCGCGGCCTGGACACTGCGCGAGCTGGAGGGCTTCTCCTACGCGGAGATCGCCCAGGTGCTCGACACGACGCCGACCGTGGTGCGCGGGCAACTGCACCGCGCCCGACGAAGCCTCGCGATCCGGATGGAGCAGTGGCGATGACGAACCCCGACCTGCCCGACGACCTGGACCGGTCGGTGGGCGAGCGCGCCCTCGAGCTGGCGAGGGACCAGCTCCGCGACCAGCCGCAGAGCCCGCACGCCGCAGAGGCGGCAGGCCGCGTCCTCGCCAGGGCCCTCGCGGCGCCCCGGCGGGCGACCACGATCGAGACGTCCGACCCGCTGCTGCAGGTCTCCTCCGTCGCGCTCGTGGCCCTGCTGCGCTCGACGCTCGCCGCGGAGGTGGCCGATGCGGCGGTGCGACGGATCCGGCTCGACGTCCGTGACCGCGGCCGCCTGCACGCCGTGCACGTGGAGCTCGTGGCGCGCTACGGCACGTCGGTCCCCCGGTCCGCCGAGGCCGCGCACGTCGTGACCCGACGCGTCCTGGCCGAGACGCTCGGCGCGGGACCCGCGCCCGGTGCCGACGCGGTCGCGCACCACGTGCACGTCAGCGACGTGACCCGCGGCGACCCGCACCTGGCCGAGCCGCTCGACGAGGACCAGGCGGGCGACGCGTGAGACAGCTGACCGTGCACCGCCACGTCGACGCCGAGCCCGACGTCGTCTGGTCGCTGCTCGTCGACCTGGACGCGTGGCCGCGCTGGGGTCCGTCCGTGCAGCAGGCGACCCTCGACGACGAGGCCCCGCTCGGCCTCGGCAGCACGGGCCGCGTCCGCACGTCGGTCGGGGTCTCGCTCCCGTTCACGGTCACGTCGTTCGAGCCGGGGCGCGCCTGGGCCTGGAGCGTGGCCGGGGTGCCCGCGACGACCCACGCCGTCCGGCCGGAGCACGACGGCTGCCGGCTGTCGATGGGTGCCCCGCTGTGGGCGCCGGCGTACCTCCCCGTGCTGGCCGCGGCGCTCGTGCGGATCGACCGGCTCGCGACCGCGCGGCGCTGACCCGGCGCCGAGGGGCGCCGGAGTCAGGCGGGGTAGGGCTCGCGGGAGAGCAGCCGGGCGAGGTGCACGGCGTTCGCGGCCGCGGTGCGCAGCGTGCTGAGCGTGGCCTCGGGGGCTTGGTCGAGGTCGTGGTAGTCGACCGTGTGCATGGCCTCGCCGTTCCAGTAGGTGCCGCCCTGCGCGGGGATGGTCAGGCCGCAGTCGTCGAGCGCCTGGTACAGGTCGGCGGTGATCTTGTGCGCGCCGTCCTCGTTGCCGACGACGCCGACCAGCGCGACCTTGCCGTAGAGGATCGGGTTCCCGTCCTCGCGCGTCTCGGACAGCTCCGCGTCCAGGCGCTCCAGCACCCGGTGCGCGACGCTCGACATCTGCCCCACCCACGTCGGCGTCACCACGACGAGGACGTCGGCGTCGAGCACCTGCCGGCGGATCGCCGGCCACTCGTCACCGTCGCCCATGTCGGTCTCGACCCCTGGCCTGACGTCGAGGTCGACGACCCGCACGGCGGTGCCGACGACGTCGTGCTCGGCGAGCGCGTCGAGGTACTGCTGCGCCATCAGGGCGCTGCTCGACGGCGCGTCGCCCGGCTTGAGCGTGCAGTTGAGCGCGAGGGCGGTGAGCGGCACGGATCCTCCTGAGGACGGCGGGGGCCGACCCGACGTCGGCACGGGTCCGACGTACCCCTGCGGGCGGGCGTCATGCGCGCCGCGTCAGTCCGGGAGCGGGATCCGCAGGAACCTCGGGCGGTAGACGAACGGGTCGCGTGCGACCTCGGCGAGGTCGGTGTCGTTCTGGCTGTAGGAGACGACGACGGACCCACGCTCGGGCAGCAGGTCCGGGTGGGCGAGCGGCATGTACCGCAGCCGTCCGTCCGGCTCGCTGGGGATCTGGGCGACCGGAGCGCTCGGCGTGAACGGCCCGGTCGGCCGCGACGCCGACCACACGACGAGGTCCGTGCCGAGGAACTCGTCGCGCTTGCTCACCGCGTACCAGCGCCCGGCTCGCTCGAAGACGCTGAGCGTCTGCGAGACCCCGCCCTCGGCGGGGATCAGGGTGGCCAGGTCGGAGGCGTCGCGGGTCCACGCGCGACCGTTCCAGTAGCGGTAGCGGTCGGGGCGCAGGACGTCGTCGGGACGCACCCGCGCCACGTGCAGGCTGAACCCGAACACCAGGCCGCGGCCCGGGCGCGCGGTCCCGTAGAGGTAGACCCAGCCGTCCGAGACGGCCGTGGCGGCACCCCAGGTCGGACGTCGCGGGTCGTCGTCGTCCGGGCCGACGTCCGTCACCCCGAGCAGCTGCGGCGTCCGCCCCCGCTCCACGACGAACAGGGCCACAGCGGGTCCGAGGTTGTCGAACGCGAGCGGCCCGTCGGGGGCGTCGGCGCCCTTGACCCGCTGCGCCGACACGCCGACCAGGTCGTAGCCCGGTCGTTCGATCTTCGCCACCGACATCGGCCAGTAGCCGACGCCGTCCGGCCGGTCGGGGATCAGCGCGCCGTGGTCGGCGGGCAGCACGACCTGGGCGCAGCCGGGCTCGAAGACGAGCATCGAGTTGCGCACGAAGCGCTGGCCGTCGAAGTCCGCGGACCGCAGCGTGTCACCGAAGAGCCAGAGTCGGCGGCCGTCCTGGAGGGTCACGTCGGCGCCGACGTCGGCACCCTGGAACGCCCCCGAGCCGCGGACCTGCGTGACGAGCCGGTTGAGGTCGGGCACGGAGCGGATCGGCTCGATCGGCAGGCAGCGGGTCTCGCTCGCCTCGGGCACCGTCGGCGCCGACGGCGGGTCGGCCCGGCCCGAGAAGGCGACGAGGGACAGCATGAGCAGCAGCGCCGGCCCGGTGACGGCCGCCACCCGGATCCGCCACGGCACGCGCTGCACTCCCACGACCCCACGATGTCACGACGGCGGAGCAGCCCCCGGCGTGACCTAGAGTCGGCGCGTGAGGGGTCGCGTCTGGGTGCCGCTGGTGGTCGTCGTCGCCGTGCAGCTGGCCGGTGTGGTCGCCGTCTTCGCCTGGGTCGCGGGTGACGACCTGCACGAGGCACCGCTCGGTGTGGTCGCGCCCGCCGTCGTCGGCCAGACGCTCGCCGACCGCGCTGCCGCCGATCCCGCCGGCCCGTTCACGGTCGTGCGACCCCGGTCGGCCACGGCTGCTCGTGAGCTCGTCGACGACGGCACGCTGGTCGGCGCGGCGGTCGTCGACCTCGCCCGCTCCGACGACGTCCTGCTCCTGCCGCGACGGGCCTCGCCGGAGCAGCGGGCGGCGGTGGAGGCGGCCGTCCGGGTCACGTCGGCGCGGCTGGGACGGGGCGTGCAGGTCGAGCTGGTCGGCCCGTCGCTGTCGACGGGCGGACGCGCCGCCGTCACGTGGCTCCCGGTGCTGGCGGTGGGCGCCGGCATCCTCACGTCGGGCGTGCTCACGGTCCACTCCGGCCGACTGCCTCGCACGTGGCCGGGCGCCCTGCGCCGGCTGCGCGTGATCGGCGCGGTGGCGGTGCTGGTCGGTGGCGCCGGCGGCGTGGTCGGCGCGCTGCTCTCGTCGGGCCCGGTGCTCCTGTGGTGGCCCGCGCTCTCCCTCCTGGTGCTCACCGGCGCGCTCGTGTCGCAGGCGCTCGAGCACTTGATGGACGCGTGGGGCTGGGGTCTCGCCGTCACGCTCCTCGTGCTCACGGCGCTCCCCGACCTCGCCGGCACGGGCACCTGGATGCAGCCCGTCGTGTGGCGCGAGGTCACGACGCTGCTGCCGCACGCGGCCGGCATCCAGATCCTGCAGCAGCTCACCGGCGGTGCGGCCGGCGCGCCCTGGCGTCCGTGGGCCGTGCTCGGCGTCTGGTGCGCCGTGGGGGCGGCCACGTCGACGCTCGCCCGGCGCGAGCGCACGGCGGGCTGACGAAGAGGCGCATCCAGCACGAGGCCCGGCCCACGAGGTGGGACCGGGTCAGGAGAGGGCCTGGTGGAGCCGCCTGTCGGAATCGAACCGACGACCTTTTCATTACGAGTGAAACGCTCTACCGACTGAGCTAAGGCGGCGAAGGTCCCGCGAGGATCGCCCGCAGAACCTCGTACAGCCTACCCCTGCCCCTCCAGGACGACGCACAGGCCCCCCTACACTCGACCCGTGACCGGGACAGAGGACGTGCGGGCCGAGCTGGACGACATGCGCTCCAGCATCGACAACATCGACGCCGCCCTGGTGCACCTGCTCGCGGAGCGGTTCAAGTGCACCCAGCGGGTGGGCCGGCTGAAGGCCGCGCACGACCTGCCGGCGTCCGACCCGGACCGTGAGGCACGCCAGATCGAGCGGCTCCGGTCGCTGGCCGTCGAGTCCGACCTCGACCCCGCGTTCGCGGAGAAGTTCCTGACCTTCATCATCGACGAGGTCATCCGCCACCACGAGGCGATCCGCTCGGCCTGACCCGCCCCGGGCCGAGCCGTCGGCACCGCCCGCGGTGCGACGTCAGGACTCGTCGGGACAGGTCGCGCCGTCCCGCGGGACGGTGCCGTCGACGAGGTAGGCGTCGACCGCCTGGACGATGCACCGGTTGCCCGACCCGTAGGCCGTGTGGCCGTCGCCCTCGCGGGTGAGCAGCACGCCCTCGCGGTCGCCCAGCTGGTCGGCCAGCGCCTTGGCGTTCTCGTACGGCGTCGCCGGGTCGCGGGTGGTGCCGATGACGACGATCGGCGACGCCCCCTCGGCGTCGATCTCCACCTGCGGTCGCTCGGCGGGCTCTGGCCAGTCGGTGCAGCCGAGGGTGCCCCAGCCCAGGGCGGCGCCGAACACCGGGGACACCTTCTCGAAGCGCGGCAGCTCGGCCTCCACCTCGGCGACGCTCGGCCGCTCGCGGTTGTCGAGGCAGTTGACCGCGATGTTCGCCCAGCCGATGTTCCCGTCGTAGCTGCCGTCGCTCTGCCGGGAGAAGTAGAGGTCGTTGAGGCGCAGCAGCAGCGACCCGTCGCCGCGCACCGCCGCCGTGAGCGCCTGGGACAGGACCGGCCAGGCCGCCTTGTCGTAGAGGGTGACGGCCACGCCGTAGAACGCGCGCCCCTTCGTCAGCTCGCGGTCGGTGCCGGTGGGCAGCGGCCGGTCCTCGAGCCGGGACATGAACGTGGCCAGCGCCCGGTTGGCGGCGTTGGGGTCGTTGCCGAGCGGGCACGACTCGAGCTTCGCGCACGCGTCGAGGTAGGCGTCGAGCGCACGCTGGAAGCCGGTGGCCTGCCCGAAGGCGGACCCGAACACGTCCTGCGCGGGGTCGACGGCACCGTCGAGCACCATCGCGCCCACCTTCTGCGGGAACAGGGTCGCGTACGTGGCCCCGAGCTGCGTCCCGTAGGAGGCGCCGAACCAGTCGAGCTTCTGCTGCCCCATGACGGCGCGCGCGACGTCCATGTCGCGGGCGGCCTCCTCCGTGGACACGTGTCCGGCGAGCTCGCCGGAGTTCTTCGCGCAGGCCTCGCCGAGCTGCCGCACGCCCGCGCGCAGCTCGCGGACCTCGGCCGACGTGCTCGGGTCGGGGTCGCTGGCCGCGTAGGCGTCGAACTGGGCGTCGGGCAGGCACTTCAGGGGCGAGCTCTCGCCGACGCCGCGGGGGTCGATGCCGACGATCGTGAAGGCGTCGCGCACCGTCGGCGCCATGCTGCCGGCGAGGCTCGCGGCGAAGTCGATCGCCGACCCGCCCGGTCCGCCGGGGTTGACGAACAGCACGCGCGTGCCGTCGCCGGTGCTCAGGTAGCGCGCGGCCTTGAGCTTCGTGGTGGCTCCGTCGGGCTCGTCGTAGTCGATGGGGACCGTGATCGTGGCGCACTCGGAGTCGCCGCCGCAGCCCTTCCAGCTCAGCTTCTGGTCGTAGAAGCGCTGCAGGCCGTCGGGAGCCTGCTCGCCGGTGGGCCGGATCGACTGCGCGGCCGGCGAGTCGTCGGACCCGCCGTCGTCGTCGCGGACCACGAGGAGGACGCCGGCGACGACGGCGGCCACAGCGGCCAGGGCGATCAGGACGATCAGAGGTCGTTTCATCGGGTCCGGAATCCCATCATCATGCGTTCGAGGGTGAGCAGCGGTGCTGCGTTCGCGGTGAGCGCCTCGCGCGCCTCGACGATCGCACCGATCCGGCTGAGCGTCGACTCAGGCGTCCACAGACGGGCCGCCTCGCGCACCGCGTCGGCGACGTCGGCGTTGACGAGCGGCGCGCCCGGGGCGGTCTGGACGGCGACCACGTCGCGGCAGAACGACAGCAGGTCGAGCAGCACGCCGTCGATGGAGTCGCGCGCCAGCCGGGTGCGACGTCGCTTCTGGTCCTTCTCCAGCGACGAGACCGCTCCGGCGTAGCCGGCGGGGCGACGGCCGCGGTCCTCGACTCCCCACGACTGCTTCAGGTCGGCGCTCTCGCGCTCGTCGGCGACGTCGGCGACCGCGGAGGCGCGCGCGGTGGCCTCGTCGTTGATCCGCTGCGCCGCCACCAGGCAGTCGCCGAGGGAGCGCAGCGACGTCGGCAGCGACAGGATCTCCCGGCGCCGCTCGCGGGCCTGCGGGTCGCGCGCGAGGCCGCGGGCGCGTCCGATGTGGCCCTGCGAAGCCGCCGCCACCTCGTGCGCCAGCTGGGGCTCCACCCCGTCGCGCTCGACGAGCAGCCGCGCGATGGCGTCGACCGGCGGCGTGCGCAGCAGCACCGGCCGGCACCGGGAGCGGATCGTGACGATGACGTCCTCGGTGGCCGGGGCGCACAGCATCCAGACGGTGAACGGCGACGGCTCCTCCACCGCCTTGAGGAGCGCGTTGGCGGCCTGCTCGGTGAGCCGGTCGGCGTCCTCGACGACCAGCACCTGCCAGCGGCCGAGGGCCGGGCTGAGCGCGGACTTGCGGACGTACTCGCGGGCGACGTCGGTGCCGATCGAGAGCCCGTCGGTGCGGATCACGGTGATGTCGGGGTGGCTGCCGGCCGCCGCCGTGGTGCAGGAGCGACACTCCCCGCAGCCGCCGCGCTCACACTGCAGCGCCGTGGCGAACGCCTTCGCCGCGTTGGACCGTCCGGACCCGGGAGGACCCGTGAACAGCCACGCGTGCGTCATGGAGCGACCGTCGCCACCGGCCGAGCGGACCGCGGCCGACAGCGTGTCGACGACGGGCGCCTGCCCGACGAGCTCGTCCCAGACGCTGGTCACCGCGCCTGCCCCAGCCACGGCTCGACCGCCGCCCGGACGGCCGCGTGGACGACGTCGGGCGGCTGGTCGGCGTCGACGACGAGGTAGTGCGCCGGGTCGGCGTCGGCCAGCGCCAGGAAGTGCGCCCTGACCCGCTGGTGGAAGTCGAGCGGCTCGGCCTCGATGCGGTCGGGCTCACCCGCCCGCGCCAGCCCGACGACGGGGTCGAGATCGAGCACGACGGTCACGTGCGGGCGCAGGTCGGCGGTCGCCCACCGCGCCACGTGCTCCAGCTCGGCGGCGTCGAGCGCGCGTCCGGCGCCCTGGTAGGCCAGCGTGGAGTCGACGTAGCGGTCGGTGACGACCACCTCGCCGCGCGCGAGCGCCGGCAGCACGACGGCGTCGACGTGCTCCGCCTTGTCGGCGGCGTAGACCAGCGCCTCCGTGCGCGGCGACAGTGCACCGGTGGCCGGGTCGAGGAGGATGCTGCGCAGACGCGCGCCGACGTCGGTGCCGCCAGGCTCCCGCGTGAGCAGCACCTCGTGACCGGCCGCGCCCAACCACTCGGCCAGGAGCCGCGCCTGCGTCGACTTCCCGCCCCCCTCACCGCCCTCCAGCGCGACGAAGACGCCCGAGTCGGTGTAGCGCGGCTGCATGAGGCCGATCCTAGGGGGCGGGTGCGACGGAGCGGCCCGCTGGCTGCGGGAGTCGTGGGCTCGGTGGTGCGCTGGCTTTGGGGGTGTGGGGTTGCTGGTGCGCTGCCGCGGGGAGTCTGTGGTTGCTGGTGCGCTGCCGCAGGGGGTCTCGTCCTGCTGGTGCGCTGCCGTAGGGGGTCTGTGGTTGCTGGTGCGCTGCCGTAGGGGGTCTGTCCTTGCTGGTGCGCTGCCGTAGGGGGTCTGTCCTTGCTGGTGCGCTGCCGTAGGGGGTCTCGTCGTGCTGGTGCGCTGGCTCGGCTGGCGCTGGGGGTGGTCTCCGAAAGGGCCTCGACCGGGCGGCTGGGCAGGAGCTGGGCTGGGTACTCGGGCCGCGGCTCCCGTGGTGGACGCAAGATTCTGCGTTTGCGCGTGCCGGCGGTGGATCTGCCACCTGAAGAGC
>NZ_JBYTCR010000017.1:0-96620 GCF_058790455.1 Aeromicrobium sp. EU05-FHT14F07 | reverse complement strand
GGGCTCTGGCTGCGGGAGGCCTTCGCCGTCAGGGTCAAGTCCCGGTCGATCAGCACCGCGTCAGCGGTGGGGATGAGGGCCTGGAGCAGGCTCATCCCGTCATCCAGGGCGGTGATGGTGACGGTGCGGTCCGCTTGGGCGGCCTGGCGGCGCTCGACCGCGTGGTCGGGTTCGACCCGGACCAGGAACCTGCGCAACCAGCCCTTCAGCTGGCCCAGGGTGTGGGTGGTGGCGTAGGCGAGCACGGTCTCGTCCAGCCTGGTGATGTTCTCCGGCGAGTGGAGCTTCCAGGCAGTGGAGGCGATCTCCCGCGCTTTGGCCCGGTCGACCTCACCTCGCAGATGCGCAGCCCACACCGTGGGCAGGTCCATCACCAGGGTCCTGGTGGCCGAGACCAGGTTCGCGACGAACCCCTGCGCGACGTTCAGCTCGACGCTGATCTCGAGGATCGCGACCTGACGGGCGTCCTCCACCTGACGCGCGCTCAATCCTTGGGTGAGGGCGTCGGTGCGGCGAGTCTCGACGAACCGCAGCACCGCCCGAGCCTGCTCAGCCTCCGCCGCCCACACCCGACGCGACGCGGTCATCGCGTCTGCCAGGAGGGTGTCGGTGGGGCTCATAGTTCCAACCTAGGCACCCCCTCCGACACCACCCTCCAGCCCAGAAAACCCCCGTGGATGCAGCCCTCTCCGCTGGTCGAGTAGCGCGCGGAGCCGCTGGGGGCACCTCCCGCTTGCGGGGGCGGTACGAGCGTCGCCCGTGCGTATCGAGACCACTCTGGACGGTCGCTGGGAGCCGGTCCGCGCTGGGCCGTTGCCGAGTGGTCTCGATACGTCCGAGCCTCGCAAGCTCGCTCGGACTACTCGACCAGCGAAACCCTCCGCTGGTCGAGTGCCTCCACGAGCGCCAGCGAGGGGAGGTGCTGGAGCCGTCGCACGAGGGGCGTAGCCGCGACGGAGCGAGACCATTCCAAGGGTTCGCTGGGAGCCGGTCCGCGCTGAATCCGTTGCCGGGTGGTCTCGATACGCACCGACGAGCTCGCTGGCGCTCGCCGTCGCTGCTACTCGACCAGCGCTTCCGGCGGCGTCGGGGGAGGGAGTGGCGGGGTGGGGTGGCCTAGGGTGAGGCGCACCGTCGATCGAGGGGAATGATCTCGTGGAAGTCGTCCACACCGCCATCGCCATCGTGCTCGTGGTCGGGCTGATCATCTGGGCGAAGGTCGACCCGGTGATCTCGCTCGTGATCGCCTGTCTCTACCTCGGTCTCGCCGCGGGAGTGGGGTTCGAGGGCACGATCACCGCCATCACCGGCGGGTTCGGCGAGATCATGACGAAGGTCGGTCTGCTCATCGGCTTCGGCGTGCTCATCGGCGCCCTCCTGCACTCGCTGGGCACGTTCCGCAAGCTCGTCCGGGCCCTGCTCTCGGTCGTGGGGGCGAAGCGCCTGCCCTACGCGCTCACCGGTGCGATGTCGACGGTGTTCCCCTCCATCTACGTCGACGTGCAGGTGGTGCTCGCCGCACCGATCGCGCGCTCGTCGGCGCGCCACGTGGGGCCTCGCGGGCTCGCGCACCTGGCCGGTGCGATCGGCACGGGCATCTTCGCCGGCTACGTGTTCGTCGTGCCCGGCCTGGCCGCCGTCACCATCGCGGGGATCCTCGAGATCCCGCTCGGCACGTACATGATCGCGGGCATCGTCCTCGGTCCCGTCACCGCACTGCTCACGACGTTCCTGTTCGGTCGGCTGCTCCGGGTCGGCTGGTGGAAGCCCGAGACCGACGAGGCGCAGGACGAGCCGCTCGACGGCGACGGCGTGGAGCAGAACACCGCCGGCACCGGTCCCGGCGAGGGCGCCAGCCGCAGCGACGTCGACGTGCCGCTGCCGGTGGCCCTCCTGCCGATCCTCGTGCCCCTGCTGATGATCGCCGGTGGCGCGTTCGCCGACCTCGCCGACGTCACGAACGGGTTCGTCGCGTTCCTCGGCAACCCCAACGTCGCCCTGTTCGTCGGCCTGCTCGGCGCCTACCTGCTGGCGCGCGCAGCCACTGGCGTGGAGCGCACCGACAAGGCGCTCAAGACCGGCTTCCACACGACGGGCGAGATCCTCCTCATCACCGGTATCGGCGGCTCGCTGGGTGCGGTCATCGAGGCGACCGGGCTCGACCAGACCCTCGCGTCGCTGTTCTCGGCGAGCGAGGGGGCTGCCGTCGTCACCAGCATCCTGCTGGCCTGGTTCATCGCCGCGGTGCTGCACCTCGCGATCGGGTCGGTGTCCGTGGCCGCGATCGCGGCGGCCGGCATCATCAGCCCGGTGCTCGGGTCCATCGACGTCGCGCCGCTCGCGATCGGCCTGGCCGTCGCGTCGGGATCGATGTTCGCGCTGACGGTGAACTCGAACTTCTTCTGGATGTTCAAGTCGCTGCTCGGCCTGACGACGAAGGGCGCGCTGAAGACGATGACCCTCGTCACCAGCATGGCCTCGCTGGTGTCGTTGCCGATGGTGCTCGCCGTCGCGTTCCTGGCCTGAGGTCAGGGCTCGACGCGGTAGCGACCCTCGAGCGCCATCTCGATCGTCTGGATCCTGGGCAGGTCGAGGCATCGGCTGACCACGCCGAGCACGACCCGGTCGGGCTGCACGTCGACCTCGACGTCGTACCCCGACGGCACCGAGGCGCGCACGGCGTCGGCCAGGCCCGACGGCGGTGCCGACGCGAGGTCGAGCGTGGCGTCGACGCGGTGCACGACCGCGTCGCTGCCCCGGCCCGGGCAGCGCTGGGTGTCGGCGCGTCCCGAGAGGGTGTCGTCGGGGGCCAGCGTCACGCGCTCGCCGACGGCGAGCAGGGCCGACCGGGCGGCCTCGTCCGCGCGGTCGCGCCACCGCGCGGCACCGTCGACGTCGACGGGCTGCGCGCACCCCGCTGTCAGCAGGGCGAGCGCGGCCACCGTCGTGCCGAGCTGTCGGGGCGTCACTGCTTCAGGAGCATCGCGGCGCCGAGGGTCTCCTCGGGCACGCCCAGTCCCTCGACGAGGGTGAGCAGGTGCGGACGCAGCTCCGCGAGCTGCTCGTTCAGCAGCTGCGTGACGGCCTTGGCGCGCTGGTCGGAGATGCGGTGGTGGGCCATGAACCACGCGAGGTCGTCCTCGACGACGCTCAACGCGTACACGGTGCACACCTGGCGCAGGAGGTTCGCGGCCTCCTCGTCCTCGCAGCGGGCGATGCCGGCCGTGAAGGCCTCCAGCACGACCCGGTCGACGTGCGCGCGACCGCAGCGGATCAGGTGGTCCTGCGCGTCGTTGAAGATGCGGAAGGCCTCCTCGCCCTTGGCCTTCGCGGCCCGCTGGAGCCGTCGGGCGGCGGTCTCGATGAGGTGCTGCTCGCGGTCCTCGAACAGGCTCAGCTGCGTACCGCGGTCGAGCAGGTCGTGCGCGTCGCCGCCGGCGGGCGCGGCGTCGATGAGGCGCTGGATGAGCTGGCTCGCGGCCGTCCGCTCGCGCACCGTGTCGGCGACCGTCTCGGCGACGAACCGGACCATGCCGAACGGGTCGAGCCCGCCGACCTCCTTCGCGTAGGAGGTGAGCAGCTCCTTGCTGAGCAGCTGCAGCATGACGTGGTTGTCGCCCTCGAAGGTCGTGAAGACGTCGATGTCGCCGCGCAGGACGGTGAGCCGGTTCTCGGCGAGGTAGCCGGCGCCACCGCACATCTCGCGCGACTCGTTGATCGCGCGGGACGCGTGCCAGGTCATGATCGCCTTCAGGCCCGCGGCGCGGCCCTCGAGCTCGCGCTGCTGCTGCGCGTCGGGCTCGGTGGCCCGCTGCAGACGGTCCATGCGCGAGACCTGCTGGTTCTGCGCGAAGCGGTAGGCGTAGGAGCGGGCGAGCAGGGGCAGCAGCCGGCGCTGGTGCACGCGGTAGTCGGCGAGCAGCACCTCCGGCTCGCCCTCCTGGCCGAACTGGCGACGCTGCAGCGCGTAGCGGCCGGCGATGCTGAGCGCGACCTCCGCCGCGGCGAGGGCCGACCCGCCGACGCTGATCCGTCCCCGCACGAGCGTGCCGAGCATGCTGAAGAAGCGACGGTTCACGTCGTCGATGGGTGAGGAGTAGGTGCCGTCCTCGGCGACGTCGCCGTACTTGTTCAGCAGGTTGACGCGGGGGATGCGCACCTGGTGGAACGCCAGACGTCCGTTGTCGACGCCGCCCAGGCCGCCCTTGTGCCGGTCGTCGCCGATCTCGACGCCCTCGAGCGCATCTCCCGTGTCGTCGCGGATCGGGACGAGGAAGCAGTGCACGCCGTGGTTCTCGCCGCGGGTGACGAGCTGCGCGTAGACGGCGGCCACGGTGGCGTGGGCGGCGGCGTTGCCGATGTAGTCCTTCGTCGCCGAGGGCGTGGGCGAGTCGACGACGAACTCCTGGGTCTCGGCGTCGTAGGTGGCGGTCGTCTCGAGGTGCTGGACGTTGCTGCCGTGCCCGATCTCGGTCATGGCGTAGCAGCCGACGAGGTCGAGCTCGATGAGGCGCGGGATGAGGTCGCGGTGCCGCTCGGTGCCGAGGTTCTCGACCGCGCCGCCGAACAGGCCCCACTGGACACCGGCCTTGACCATGAGGGACAGGTCGAACTGGGCGAGCATCTCGATGCCGGTGACCGCCATGCCCGGGTCGCCGCCACCGCCGTGCTCGGTGCGGAAGCCGGCAGCCGGCACGCCCGTCGGCACGAGGCCGTGCAGCTGGCGCAGGGTCCGCTCGCGCGCGGCGTCGATGTCGAGGTCGAGGTCGTAGGCCAGGTCCATCGCCGCGAGCTCCGTGCGCGACTGCTCGCGCACGTGCCGCCACTTGCCGTCGAGGGCGATGCGGACTTCGTCGGACAGCGTCATGCGCCGAACGCTACTCGCGCTCGGGGGTCCCCGCAGCGCTGCGAGCGAGCCGTCCGGGATCAGGCCGGGGCGACGAAGATCGCGGCCGCGGCCACGTGCCCGAGGTCGCGACGGGCGCCGTCGAGCTCGACGGCCAGCGTGCCCGCGAAGTCGTGACGCTCGACGAGCCGCAGGGTGACGCCGAGGGTCATCCCGAGGTCGACGAGGTGGCGCAGGAGGGCGGGGTCCTCGTCGGAGACGCGCACGACCCGCAGCTGTGCGGGCGCCTCGACGTCGACGAGGGGCCGGGCGTCGAGGACGGGCAGGCGTCCGTCGGCGGTGGGGATGGGGTCGCCGTGGGGATCGAACTCGGGGTGCCCGAGCCGGGCGGAGAGGCGCTCCACGAAGTCGTCGCTGACGGCGTGCTCGAGCACCTCGGCCTCGTCGTGCACCTCGTCCCAGGCGTAGCCCAGGTAGTCGACGAGGAAGGTCTCGACGAGGCGGTGGCGTCGCACCATCGCGAGCGCGGCGGCACGGCCGGCGTCGGTGAGGGTGGCCGTGCCGTAGCGCTCGTGGTCGACGAGGCCCGCGGCGGCGAGCTTCTTCAGCGCCTCGGAGACGGTCGAGGGGGAGACGCCGAAGCGCTCGGCGAGGGCTCTCGACGTGACGGGGGTGTCGTCCCACTCCTGGCTGGTCCAGATGACCTTCAGGTAGTCCTGCATCGAGGACGACAGGGCGGAGGTGGGCACCGGTCCAGGGTAAGGGAGGTGGGACGCGCGCCGCGGGGCTCACGACGTCCTCGCGATGTTCGGTCCGCCGAACTCGTGTGTTCCACCTGCGGTGGTAACGTGTCCTGCATGGCGAACATCGCGCACCCCGGGTCCTCGCAGCCGGCAGCTCCCCGGCTCGACGCCGTGCAGCTGCGGCTCCTGCGCTCGGGTCTGCTGCGCACGGTGCTCTTCGTCGGTGGGTTCGTCGCCGTCGTGGCGGTGGGCGGCCAGGTCGGCTGACCCACGCCTGCCGGTGCGCATAGGGTCGTGGTGCACCCCGACCCGGAGGACCCCATGACCGGATGGACCACGCCCGACCTCTGCGACGACCACCACCCCGACCGCGTGTCGGTCCTGCAGCCCGGGCTGCTGCGCGGCTTCGGCGGACGGGAGGCCTTCGCCGGCCCCGTCGAGACGGTGGCCTGCTTCGAGGACAACTCCCGCGTCAAGGAGCTCGGCGAGCAACCCGGCGAGGGCCGGGTCCTCGTCGTCGACGGCGGCGGCTCCCTGCGACGGGCGCTGCTCGGCGACCTGATCGCCGCGCGCTATGTCGAGAACGGCTGGGCCGGCCTCGTCATCCACGGGGCCGTGCGCGACGTGGAGGTGCTGCGCGACCTCGACCTCGGCGTGCAGGCCGTCGCGCCCACGCCCGTGCGCACCGAGCGGCGGGGCCTCGGCGACGTCGGCGTCGAGCTGGCCTTCGGGGGCGTCACGGTACGGCCCGGCCAGTGGGTCTACGCCGACGCCACCGGAGTGCTCGTGGCCGAGGGTCGACTCGACGCGGTGTGAGCACCTCGCCCACGGGCGGGCAGGACTGGAGGCGCGGTCGGCCGGTCGACACCGCTCCTCCGTCGCGACCGCCCCGGTACGACCACCCACCGGGCAAGGCGGGCCGGTCGTGGCGTCTGGGTGACGTCGTCGACGGCGCGTTCTTCGTCGTCGGTGCCCTGCTGGCCGTCTGGCTCGGCTGGGAGCTCGCGCCGACCGACGTGGACGGGTGGCGTGGCCTGCTCAGCTGGGACGGCGCGGCCTGGTTCGTGCTGTTCTGGGTGCTGCTGGCCTATGTCGGCCTGCCGCGGCTCCAGCAGGTGCTGAGCAAGGTGTACGTGCCCGACTACTTCATCGGGCGGACCCTCACGACCGTGGGCGTGCTGGGCGACCCCGTGAACCTGGCGCTCGACGGGACCGAGGCCGACGTGCACGCGGCGATGGCCGGCGCCGGCTGGACCCGGGCCGACGAGGTGACGCTGCGCTCGTCGTGGGGCATCGTCGTGTCGGCCCTGCTGCGCCGGTCCTACCCGGCGGCGCCGGTGTCGCCGCTGCTCCTGTTCGGCCGCCCGCAGGCCTTCGCCTACGAGCGGGAGGTCGACGGCAACGCCGCGCAGCGCCACCACGTGCGGTTCTGGCCGGTGCCGGACGGCTGGGTGCTGCCCGGGGGCTTCCGCGTCGACTGGCTCGCCGCCGCCACCTACGACCGTGCCGTCGGCCTGTCGCTCTTCACGCTGCAGGTGACCCACAAGGTCGACGCGGACGTCGACGTCGAGCGCGACTTCGTCGTCGAGTCCGTCCGCTATGCCGTGCCGTCGGCCAGGCTGCGGGTCGTGGAGGACTTCTCGACCGCGTTCACGGCACGCAACGGCGGCGGCGACGTGGTGCGCAGCGACGGCACGCTCGCGGTGCTCGACCTGACGGGGCTCCGTGCGCCGAGCCGGCCGGCCGCAGCGCCGGCCGTCTCGACCTGGGAGCACCACCTGCCCCCGCCGTCGCTGCTGCTGAGCGGCGTCTTCCTCGTGGCCAAGGCGGTGCTCGCCGTCGCCGGCGCGGTGGCCGTGACCGCAGCCGACGTCCTCACGTCGTCGGCGTCGGTGGCAGAGGTGGTGCGCCTGAGCGGTGCGACGGTCCTGGGAGCCCTGCTGTGGGGTCTCGTCGTGGCGCGACGGGCGCTCGCCCGCGTGCTGCTGATGGCGGTGTGCACGGCGGAGGCCGTGCTGCAGCTGGCGCTGCTGGCCGGCGAGCCCCGCCCGAGCCTGGTCGTGCTGGGCTCCGCCGGGCTCTCCGTGCTGGTCGTGGTCTCCGTGAGCTCCTCGGAGGTGCGCCGGTGGGTCGCGCGACGGCCGACGGACGCCTGAGATCCCGGTCTCAGGCCTCGCTCGGCGGCCGCAGTGGGTGGTACTGTCCGCCTGTCAGTCGACACACCACTCCACGTGCCCGCCTGCGGGGAAGCCGGTCGAAGTCCGGCGCTGACCCGCAACCGTAGCCCCCGCCGCGCGTCGTCGGGGGGAGCCGGAACACCGCACCGGGCACCCGACCGAATCACGCTGTCGCGGTCGCAGCGGGTCTCCCCTCCAGGGGCGCCCCTGCTCTTTGCAGCGGGTGAGGACCCCCAATGAAGCACACCCTCCGTCGCGGCGTCGTCGCGACCGCCGTCGTCGCCCTCGGCGCCGGTCTCCTGGGCGCCGCGCCCGCCGCGCAGGCCGACACCTCGCGCACCCCGCAGGCCGTCAACGCGGCCGACTGGCTGTCGCACGGCATCGTCGACGGCGTCCTGCACAACCAGCAGTACGACTTCGACGACTGGGGGCTGACCATCGACGCCCTCCTCTCGCTCCAGTCGATCGGCGGGTACCGGGCCAAGGTCGCCGACATCGCCGACGCCCTGGGCGACCACCTCGGTGACTACGTCGGCACCGGAGCCGAGAAGTACGCGGGCGCGACCGCCAAGTCCCTCGTGGCCGCGCAGGCCGCGGGTCGCGACGCGACCTCCTTCGGCGGCACGAACCTCGTGGCGGACACGGAGGCGCTCGTCGACGACACGACCGGCCGTCTCGGCGACGTCTCCGAGTACGGCGACTACGCCAACGTGTTCGGCCAGTCCTACGCGGTGCGCGGCCTGGCCGCGGCGGCCTCGCCGGAGACGGCGACCGCCACGGGCTTCCTGCTCGAGCAGCAGTGCGAGAACGGCGGCTTCCGTCTCGACCTCACCGCGGACAAGACTGCGGCCGACCAGGGCTGCAGCGACCCGGCCGAGGCGCAGGTCGACGCGACGGCGATCGCGGTCGAGGGCCTGGCGTCGCAGGCGTCCGACACGACCGTGCAGGCGGCCCTCGACCGGGCCGGCTCCTACCTCGAGGCCCAGCAGGACGCCAGCGGAGGGTTCGGCGGTGGACCGTCGACGGAGGCCGTCAACACCAACAGCACCGCGGTCGCGACGGTCGCGCTCGAGCTCGTGGGGCGCGGCGACGCCGCGGCCCGCGCCGCGGCGTGGATCGTGCAGCGCCAGGTGAGCGTCTACAGCGCGTGCGGCACCGACCTGGACGGCGAGCAGGGCGCGGTCGCCTACGACGACGCCGCCCTCGCGAGCGCCGAGGACACCGGCATCACCGCCTCGAACGCCGACCAGTGGGCCCGCGCGACCGCCCCGGCCATCGCGGCGCTCGCGTCCTACCAGGACCCGGAGCCGCTCCCGCGCGCCGCCTTCACGGTGACGACCGCCAGCGGGTACGTCGCCTCCGACGCCCGCACGACCGTCACCGTGACCGGCATGGCGGCCGGCGAGCGGTACTGCGTGTACTCCAGCGAGGGCCTCGCC
This sequence comes from Aeromicrobium sp. EU05-FHT14F07, assembly GCF_058790455.1. Taxonomy (NCBI): domain Bacteria; kingdom Bacillati; phylum Actinomycetota; class Actinomycetes; order Propionibacteriales; family Nocardioidaceae; genus Aeromicrobium; species Aeromicrobium sp. EU05-FHT14F07. The sequence goes on along the minus strand of NZ_JBYTCR010000017.1, from coordinate 87,415 downwards.
GCCCGCGCCGGCCGTGCCGACGCCCAGGGCAAGGCGACCATCACGGTGACGGCTCCCTCCGCCGCCGGCACCCGTCCGGTCTACGTCTACGGCGAGCGCGACTCCCGCTCCGGACAGGGCACGCTCAAGGTGCTCGCCTCGTCGGCCCGCTTCCCGGCGAGCGTCGGGGCGACCAGGGTGAAGGTCAACGGCAAGGTCCGCGTGAACGCCCGCGGCCTCGCCCCCGGCGAGCCGGTGCGCGTCTACTACCGCAGCCGCTACGTGGCAACCGGCAAGGCGTCGAGCACGGGTCGGTTCACGACGGTGATCGGCGTCGGCCCCGCGACCGGACGCAAGACGGTGTTCGTCCGCGGCCTCACGAACACGCGCCAGGGCACGGCCACCCTCACGGTGGTCCGATGACCCGACGGGTCCTGGCCGCGCTGGTCGCCACCCTGCTCGGGGTGGCGACCGGCGCGGTCGTCGTCGCGGCGCCCGCCCAGGCGGCCGCCTGCGTCGCGGGCCAGGGGGTCACGGTCGTCGTCGACCCCCACCAGCTGGGTGGCGCCGTCTCGACGACCTGCGTGGCCGGCGGCAGCCGGGGCGCGACCGCCGCGTTCGGCGCGGCGGGTGTGCGCATGGACCGCGCGGCGCGTCAGCCCGGCTTCGTGTGCCGTGTGAACCAGGCCCCTGCGTCGGCAGGGTGCGTCCAGGCCTCGCCCGCGAACGCCTACTGGTCGTTGTGGGTCTCCTCCGGCAACGGCGTGTGGAGCTACGCGACCACCGGCGTCGACGGGGTCACGGTGCCCCAGGGCGGCTGGGTCGCGTGGAGCTGGCAGGGGCAGGCGAGCCGGGCCGAGCCCGGGGTCACCCCGGTCGGCGCGGCTGCCGCCCGGCCGTCGGCCCAGCCGACCGGCAGCACCGGCGGGTCGCGTGGTCCGAGCAGCTCCGACGGCCGGGGCGGTTCCGGGGCGTCCCGCGACGGTGGCGCGTCGGCGGGGACCTCGGCGCCGGGAGGGGGGAGCGGCTCCTCGAAGGACGCGGAGCAGGGATCGGGCGGCGGCGCGGAGGACGACGCCGACGACGCCGAGACGCGGGCGCGCGACGACGAGCGCGAGCCTCGGACGGCCCCGTCGGCGACGCCCTCGGAGGGTGACGCTGCCGGTGCCGAGCGCGGCGACGACGTGCGAGCCACGTCGGCCGACACCGGCTCGGGCGTCCCGGTGGGCACCCTCGTGGCCGTCGCGGTCGTGCTCGCCCTGCTCGGCGCGGCCGGAGTCGTCGCTTGGCGGCGGAGGGACGACCGCTCCTGACCTCCCCGGCGCGCGACCTGCACCCCGGAGCCTGGTGGCTCTGGGCGCTCGGTCTTGCCGCGGCGGCCTCGTTCACGCTCAACCCGTTCGTGCTGGCGGTCGTCGGCGCGGTCGTGTCGGTGGTGGTCGTGGCCCGTCGCGGCGAGGCGCCGTGGGCGCTGTCGTACCGGTTCTACGTCTACTTCGCCCTGTTCGTGGTCGTGCTGCGGGTGGTCTACCGGATCGTGCTCGGTGGTGGCGCCGTGGAGGGCGAGACCGTCCTGATCCACCTGCCCGAGATCCCGCTGCCCGAGGTCGCGCGCGGCATCCAGCTGCTCGGCGACGTGACGGCCGTGTCGCTGCTCGGCGCCCTGTACGACGGCATGCGGCTCGCCGCGATCATCCTGTGCGTCGGTGCCGCGAACTCCCTCGCCAACCCCCGACGCCTGCTCGCGGCGGTGCCGCCGGCGTTCTACGAGGTCGGCACCGCGGTGGTGGTGTCGTTGTCGGTCTTCCCCCAGCTCGCGGAGAGCGTGCAGCGGGTGCGACGCGCGCGGCGGCTCCGTGGCGACGCGGGCAGGGGCGTGCGGTCGCTGCGCCGGGTGGTCGTGCCCGTGCTGGAGGATGCGCTCGAACGGTCCATGACGCTCGCCGCCGGCATGGACGCACGCGGCTACGGCCGCACGGGCGGCGCGACGGCCGCCCAGCGGCTCGTCACGGGCGGCCTCATGCTCGGCGGCCTGGGTGCCCTGTGCGTCGGTGCGTACGCCTACCTCGACGGCACCGCGCCCCGTGTCCTCGCCGGGCCGGTCCTCGTCGTGGGGGTGCTGCTCGCCGCCGCCGCGCTGCGCTCGGCCGGACGGCGGGTGCGACGCACCCGTTACCGCCCCGACCGGTGGCGTCCGGCGGAGGTGCTGACGGCGCTGTGCGGCGTCGTCGTCGCGGTCGGCGTCGACCGTGCCTTCGACCTCGACCCCTACGTCGTCGTGCCCGACCTGGGATCATGGCCGACGGTCAGCCTGCCGGTGCTGCTCGTCGTGCTCGTGGGCGTGCTGCCCGCCGTCCTGACGCCACCGCCGGCGACCGACGTCGCCGGCCCGTCCAGCCACGACCCGTCCGACCACGACCCGTCCAGCCACGACGAGGGGGAGGTGTCCCGTGCTCGAGCTGCGTGACGTGACGTTCTCCTACGAGGACGCGGGCCCGACCCTGAAGGACGTCGACCTGCTGCTGCCCGACGGCGAGCTGCACCTCGTCTGCGGTCGCACCGGGTCGGGCAAGTCGACGCTGCTCGGGCTGTTCAACGGGCTGGTGCCCCACTTCACCGGCGGCCTGCTCGACGGCGACGTGCTCGTCGACGGGTCGTCGATCGTCGGCACGCCGCCCCGCGAGCTCGCCCACCTCATCGGGTACGTGCCGCAGGACCCGGCCGCGGGGTTCGTGAGCGACGTCGTCGAGGACGAGCTGGCGTACGGCATGGAGCAGCTCGGCCTCGACCCGCAGACGATGCGGCGGCGCGTCGAGGAGACGCTCGACCTGCTGGGCATCGCCGACTTGCGCCGCCGGTCGCTGCGGACCCTGTCCGGCGGGCAGCAGCAGCGGGTCGCGATCGGGGCGGTGCTCACGATGCACCCCCGCATGCTCGTGCTGGACGAGCCGACGTCGGCGCTCGACCCCACCGCGGCCGAGGACGTCCTGGCGACGGTGGCCCGGCTCGTCGCCGACGTCGGGCTCGGCGTGGTCGTCGCGGAGCACCGCATGGAGCGGGTGGTGCCGTTCGCGGACCGGCTCGTCGTGGTCGAGCACGGCCACGTCCGCGCGGGCGAGCCGGCCGACGTGCTGCGCGACAGCCCGGTCGCCCCGCCCCTGGTGGAGCTCGGCCGGCTCGCCGGGTGGGACCCGCTGCCGCTCACCGTGCGCGACGCGCGTCGCCGGTCCGCCCCGCTGCGCGAGCGGATCGGCCCCGCCCCCGTCCGGGGGCCGCGGCGTCCCGTGGGGGCGCCGGTGCTGCGCGCCGACGGCGTCTGCGTCGACTACCGCCGGCACCGCGCGGTGGACTCCGTCGACCTGACCGTCCGCTCGGGCGAGGTGGTGGCGCTCATGGGTCGCAACGGGTCGGGCAAGTCGTCGTTGCTGTGGGCGTTGCAGGGCGGCGTCCGGCGGGCCGCGGGACGGGTCGCGGTCGGGCCGGACGCGCTCGACCCCGCCGGTCTCGCCCCCGCGGCGGCGCGAGCCCAGGTGGGGCTCGTGCCGCAGACCGCGTCGGACCTGCTGTACCTGGAGAGCGTCGACGACGAGTGCGCCGCAGCCGACGCGCACACCGACGGGGCCGACGGGCGGTGCCGGGCGCTGCTGGACCGGCTGGCGCCCGGGATCGACGGCGACCAGCACCCGCGCGACCTGAGCGAGGGTCAGCGGCTGTCGCTCGTCCTCGCGATCGTGCTCACCGCGGCGCCGCGGTTGCTGCTGCTCGACGAGCCGACCCGCGGTCTCGACTACTCGGCCAAGACCCAGCTGGCCGACATCCTGCACGCGCAGGCCGCCGAGGGGCGCGGCGTGGTGGTGTCGACCCACGACGTCGAGTTCGTGGCGCTCGTCGCGGACGCCGTCGTCGTGATGGCCGAGGGCGAGGTGGTGTCGGCCGGTGACGTCGGCAAGGTGCTCGCGGAGTCGCCGGCCTTCGCGCCGCAGACGGCGAAGGTGCTCGGCTCGGGCTGGCTCACCGTCGCCGACGTCGCAGGGGCGTCGTCGTGACGTCGCGTCTCACACCGCGCTCGGCCCTAGTGCTCGGGGTCGCGTCGCTGGCGGGGCTCGTCATGTTCCTCTGGCCCCTGTTCGTCCAGCCGGCGGCGGGCGCGACGCGCGTCGACCAGCCCTTCATCTTCATGGCGCTGCTGCCGATCGTCGTGCTCGTCGTCGTCGCCGAGCTCACCGAGGGCGGCATGGACGCCAAGGCGCTCGCGATGCTCGGCGTGCTGACCGCCGTGAACGCGGCCCTGCGTCCGCTCGGTGCCGGGACGGCCGGCATCGAGACCGTCTTCTTCGTGCTCGTCCTCGCCGGCCGGGTGTTCGGCCCGGGGTTCGGGTACGTGCTCGGGTGCACGTCGCTGTTCGCCTCCGCGCTGCTGACGTCGGGCGTCGGGCCGTGGTTGCCGTTCCAGATGATGTGCGCGGCCTGGATCGGGCTGGGCGCCGGACTGCTCCCGCGACGCGTCACGGGCCGGGCGGAGGTCGCGATGCTCGTGGTCTACGCGGTCGTCGCCGCCTACGCCTTCGGCATGCTCATGAACCTGTCGTCCTGGCCGTTCCAGCTGGGGATCGCCGTCCCCGGCTCGGACCAGACGCTGCAGCTGGTGCCCGGCGACCCGGTCGGGGAGAACCTGCACCGCTTCCTGCTCTACAACCTGCTCACGTCGACCTGGGGCTGGGACACCGGGCGGGCGATCACCAACGCCCTGCTCGTCGGGCTCCTCGGGCCCGCCGTGCTCACGACGCTGCGGCGGGCGGCACGCCGGGCCCGCTACGGAGAGCCGGCCGTCGAGGTCGCCGACCGCTGACGGGCCGTCGGTCGGCGAGGATGGGCGCCATGCGTCCGTCGTCCCGCACCGTCCTGCTGCTCGCCGCCCTGCTGAGCGGCCTCCTCGTCCACGCCGCTCCCGCGACGGCTACCGGTTCGAGCGCCGCCTGCACCGACGAGGACGTCGTGGTCGTCGTCGAGCCGGCGTCGCTCGGTGGCGAGCCCGACGTGCGCTGCGCGACCGGCCTCGACGCGGACGCCGTGGCGCAGGACGCGCTGGTCGCCGCCGGGCACGACCTGCAGGAGACCAGCGGCTCGACGCCGTTCGTGTGCCGGGTCGACGGTCGGCCGGGCGCGGACGAGGAGCGGTGCGGCGCGTCGCTGTCCGGGTCGGGCTACTGGGCCTTCCTGGTGGCCGACGAGGGCGGCGACTGGACGTTCGCGCAGACCGGGTTGCGCGAGCAGCGGGTGCAGCCGGGGCAGTTCGTCGCCCTGCGCTACCAGCTGCTGGCCGACGGCGAGGACGTGCCGGTGCAGACCCGACCGACCGCGGAGACGCGGGAGCGGACGCCGCGTGACACCGACGTCGAGGAGCACGACGCGCTGCGTCCCTCCGGCGGCGAGACCGCGGTGACGGTGCTGCTGGCCGTCGTCCTCCTCGCGGTCGTGGTCGGCATCGTGGTCGTCGCCCGACGGCGTCGGCCGTGACCGCGTGCCACCGTCGGGTCGGCACACTGGTGCCATGACGGCGACGCGCCAGGGCGACCACACGGTCCGGTTCGACTGGGGACCCATCGGCGGGATCGCCGTGGGGGAGGGCGCCGACGTGGCGGTCGTCGTCGACGTCCTGTCGTTCACCACCGCGCTCGGCGTCGCCGTGGAGCGGGGCGCCGTGGTGGTGCCGTACCCGGCGGGTCGCCCCGACGCCGCCGAGGTCGCCGCCCAGACGGGTGCCGTGCTGGCCGGCGGGCGTTCGAACGCCGCGCCCGACGAGCCCACGCTCTCGCCGGCGCGCCTGCTCGAGGTCGACCTGCCGTCCAGGCTCGTGCTGCCGTCCCCGAACGGGTCGGCCGTCGCGCACGCCCTGGCGTCGGCGGCGACGACCGTGGTCGGGGCGAGTCTGCGCAACGCCGCGGCCGTCGCCTCCTGGATCGCGCGCGAGCACGACGCCGACGACACGGTGGTCGCGGTGGTCGCCGCGGGCGAGCGGTGGCCCGACGGGTCGCTGCGGCCGGCGGTGGAGGACCTCTGGGGTGCCGGCGCCGTGCTCGCAGCCCTCGAGGACTTCGACTGGCCCGGCCTGTCGCCCGAGGCGGCGATGGCCGCCGACGCCTACCGGCTCGTCCAGGAGCGGGAGTCGTCGCACCTGCACGCCTGCGCGAGCGGCGTGGAGCTTGTCGCGGCGGGCTGGGAGGCCGACGTCGCCGTCGCCGCGCAGGTGGGCGCGAGCAGCGTCGTCCCGGTGCTCAGCGACCGCGGATTCGTCCCAGCGCCATAAAGTCGAAAAAGGTTCTGGACGGTATTCCTGACTTTCGTCCATAAAAGCTCGGCCCGGTGTCACGACTTTCCGTCCGGGCACGATAATCTGCGCTCATGGCAAAAAAGACCGTGGAAAAGTTCTACTCCGACCTGAGCGGTGACGAGATCGACACCCCGTCTCCCACCGTCGCCTTCACCTTCGACGGTGTCGGCTACGAGGTCGACCTCACCGAGGCCGAGCGGCAGGCCTTCGCCGACGCCGTCGCGCCCTACGTCGCGGTCGGTCGCCGCGCGGGCCGCGCCTCCGGCCGCAGCGGCTCGCGGCGCTCGTCGTCGTCCTCCGCGTCGTCGGTCGACGCCAAGGCCGTGCGGGAGTGGGCCCAGGAGCAGGGCCTCGACGTCCCCGCCCGTGGGCGCGTCCCCTCCTCGCTCATCGAGGCCTACCAGTCGGCGCACTGACCCTGCGTCGACGACGCGACGTCGTCGGCTCGCTGAGGCCCCGGTCCGCGCGGACCGGGGCCTCAGCGCGTCAGACCGTCCGCACGGTGCCGCCGTCGATGACGTACTCGGCTCCGACGATCGCCGAGGCACGGTCCGAGACCAGGAAGCCGACGAGGTCGGCGACCTCCTCGGGTGTGGCGAACCGGCCGAGCGGTACCCCACCGAGCGAGTCGAGGATGCTCCGCTCGGCCTCCTGCGGCGTTCGCCCGTCGCCGCTGAGCAGCGTCACGAAGTCTGCGTAGGACTCGGTGGCGATGCCACCCGGGCTGATCGCGTTGACGCGCACGCCGCGAGGAGCCAGCTCGTTGGCAAGACCCTTGCTGTAGGTCCGCAGGGCGGCCTTGGCCGACGCGTAGGGGAGCGTCGCGTCGTGGAGCGGCATCTCGCGCTGGATCGACGTGAAGTGGAGCACCGTGCCCCGGCCGGCGGCGAGCATCGCGGGGAGGAGCGCCCGGTCGAGTCGCACCGCGCTCAGCAGGTTCAGGTCGATCATGGCGCGCCACTGCTCGTCGTCGGCGGCCGCGAAGCCGCCGGGCGGGGTCGACGATCCGCCCACGACGTGCACGAGGACGTCGAGCGGACCGTCCTCGCCGACCCGTGCGGCCAGGGACGCGACGCCCTCGACCGTCGAGGTGTCGGCCTCGACGAAGCGGTCGGGCCGGTCGTACTCCTCGGGCATGGTGCGCGCCGTGGTCCAGACGTCGGCCCCCATCTCGCGCAGTCGGTGCACGACGGCGCGCCCGGTGCCCTTCGAGCCGCCCGTCACGAGGGCGCGTCGACCGTCGAGGCGGTCGCGGTCCGTCACGGTCATGTCTGTTCCTTCGTCCGTCGTGTCCACGCGTCGACTATAGCAGTGCTATGTGACGAAACATAGCACTGCTCGATCGCGTGACGGGGTGGCCGAGGACTAGGTGTAGTTCCCCGTGACGTTGTGAACGCGTTGCGCGGGGGTGAGGCCTGCGATGCCGGTGTGGGGTCTGTGGTGATTGTAGGTGTGGAGCCAGTCGTCGTAGGTTGCTGCGCGGGCAGCTTCTGAGCGGTAGGTCTGGGCGTAGGCCCACTCGGCGGCCAGGGTGCGGTTGAAGCGTTCGACCTTGCCGTTGGTCTGGGGTCGATACGGCCTGGTGCGGCGATGCTTCACGTCATCTCCGAGTGCTGCGGCGAAGGCGTGGGATCGGTAGCAGGCGCCGTTGTCGGTCATGACCGCGGTGACGGTGATCCCGGCTGCGGCGAAGAAGGTGTTGGCGCGTTCCCAGAAATCCGCGGCGGTCTCTTTGCGCTCATCGGGCAGTTGCTCGGAGTAGACCAGCCGGGAGTAGGAGTCGATGGCGTGGTGCAAGAACGCGTAGCCAGGGCGCTGCCTCTTGTTGTGCCGGTTCCCGATGGTCCCCCCGAGCTTTCGATGTCCTCCGCCGTCGGGAATCCGGCCGAGCTTCTTGATGTCGACATGAATGAGCTCGCCCGGTGTGGTCGCTTCGTACCGGACGGCCTTGGGTCTGCGGACGGGCAGCCCGGTGGCCTGGTCGACGTGGGCCAGCAACGGCATGGAGTAGCGGGCCAGGACCCGTCCGACGCTCGAGCGCGGCACGCCCAGGTGGTAGCTGATGCGGTGCGGACCCCACTGGCGTGTGAAACGCAGGTTGATGATCCGCCGCTCCAGACGCTGGGAGCATCGTGTGGGCGAACGGTGGGGCCGCGAGGACCTGTCAGTCATCGGCTCCGCAGCCCGGTAGCGCCGAGCCCACTTCGAGGCTGTGGCAGGCGAGACCTGGAACCGTTCAGCAGCGCGAGCAACGGGCCACTTCTCATCAACGATCAGTCGGGCGAGACGTTCACGACCGACAGGAGTCAACGGGGCATTAGCGTGAGTCACGAGGACCTCCGGACGACGGTTGGTGTGGTAACCCCTTCGATACCGGAGGTCCTCACCTCACGTCACCCGTTCACAACCTCCTGAGGAACTACAACTAGGGGTGCTCGGCGCCGGCCACGCGCGCGAGGAGCTCGCCGAGCATGGCTCGCTCTCCCGGACTGAGGGGGAGCGAGTCGTCGACCAGCGCGGCCGCGAGCGCGACAGCATGGGCCGCGGTCGAGCGGTCCGCGGGGGCCTCCTCGTCCTGCTCCGCCAGCACGGAGTCGAGGATGGCCTCGCGGACCGCGGCGGAGAGGTGCGGGTCGCGGTGCTCGGGGTCCTGCCCGATCAGGCTCAGTGTGACGCCGACGTTGGCCGCGAGGATGCGTGTCGCGGCCGTCTGCGCGTCGACGGCGAGCCGCCCCTGGGCAGCGGCCGGCTCCAGGGTGCACGTCAGCATGTCGAGGGCGGGGCCGGTGACCGCGCAGGGGACGCCCGGCTCGATGTTGCCGTAGAGGCGGGCGTAGAACCGTGGGTGGTCGAGCCCGTACTCGACGTGCTGGTCCCACCCCGCGCGGAGGGCCTCGACTGGGTCCGCCCCGACGTCCGTCGTGGGCGCGTACTGGGCGAAGCCGTGCCGCGCGACGGCGTCCACGAGGCCCTGCTTGTTGCCGAAGTGGTGGTAGAGCGTGGGTGCCGTGACGTCGGCGACGGCCAGGACCTCGCGGGTGGAAAAGTCCTTGCCCTCGGCGAGGAGGTTCGTGGCGGCCAGCAGCAGTCGGTCCTTCGAGGACTGTCCGTCTCGAGCGTCTGCCACGCGATCAGCCTAGCGGTCGGGGTGGCGACCCGCGGTCCGCGACGCGATCGGTACATCTTGTCCTATAGCGCTGATACATTCGGGATGGCGAGGTTACCGACCCGGCAACCCGTCATCACCACAGGAAGGGCCAGACCATGAGCACCGACACCGCCGCCTTCAGCTCGGACGCGCTCCCCGGCGTCGTCAAGAGCTACCTCGAGGCGCACGTCGCCGAGGACTACGCGACCGCCGTGACCTACCTCGCCGAGGACGTCACGGTCCTCGACGACGGCAGGACGCTGCACGGCCGCGAGGAGACGCGCGCGCTCTTCGACGCCACGGCCGAGCAGTTCGCCGTCACGACGACGCTGCTCACGCTGTCGCACCGGGTGACCGACGTCTGGGAGGTCGGCACCCACCTCTCCGGCGACTTCCCGGGCGGTGAGGTCGACCTCCGGATGATCTTCACCCTGGAGGACGACGTGATCCGCCGCCTGGAGATCACCGTGTGAGGCTCAACCCGGGATGCCGCCGACGACTCCCAGGAGCTGCAGCCCGCTCCTGGGACTCGGAACAGCCGTGACACGGTGCTGGTTTGGCGGAGGAGAGGAGACTCCGTCGCTCGTCCCGCCCCCGGCTCCTCCTCGAATCCGCTAGCCCAGATCAGCGCCGGAGAACCCCTGGGCACGGTCTGGGCACGAAAGAACCCCTCGGCATCTGGTTGCCGAGGGGTTCTCCGTCGCTGGCGGAGGATAGGTGACTCCGTTGGTCGCTGTCGCCCCCTCCTCCCCGAATCGCCATGCTCGACCACGCACCACGGCCCCCCAGCAAAGAACGCTGGGGGGCCGTGGAACGTGGCGGAAGTTGTGCTGGCCAACTCGAAGTTCGCATGGATGCTTCCGAGCCTCAAGAAGGCTCGGGAGATGGTGCTAGAAGCGGAGGATCGACAGACCAAGTCTTCGGGCACCCGAGTCCATCGGTTGTCGCAGCGATTGCCAGCGGAGGTCCTGGATGCTGTGGTCGCGGACTACGAGGGTGGGGGAGTCTCGACGGTCATATTGGGTGAAAGGTACGGAATCTCGGACTCGACGGTGAGGACGTTGCTGCATGGGCGAGGAGTGGCCACACCACAGCGGAAGCTCAGTGAAGCTGACGTGGACGAGGTCGTGAGGATGTACGAACAGCAGATGACGATGCAGGCAATGGGTGAGCGGTTCGGGGTGGATCGGGTGACGGTGCGTAATGCGCTGAGGCGACGAGGAGTTGAGTTGCGACGGCGGAGCTCGGCTCGATCCTGACACTTCGCGCACGGGGTGGACGAGGAATCACTCCGGTGAACCAAACCCCGCTGTGCGACTCCGCTTGGCGATCGAGGGAAGCCTGGTCGAGTGAAGGCGACCCCCGCGATGCACTCGATGGATCAGTAGTCCCACTGGGCTCCAGCTGCGCCGGTCTAGTACTCCGGAAGCGAAAGCAGATTGTCGTTCCACTCGCCGTCGGCATACGTCCTGATGTATGGGGCTGAACCAGTTGGGTGCACCGTCCCCACCTCGACGTAGTCGGTAGGGAATGTACCGACTATCGCTCGGTTCGACTCCGATCGATCTAATTAATCGACCATAGTCTCTCGGGTGCTGGATCCGGTCGCACCGCTGTCGACATTGCACCATTGGACGTCTGAAATGTGCTCGTGGCGGTGTCCGCCGACCATGTGCCTCGCAATAATTTCAATCATGTCGAATCTCCAACCATTCCAACGTAGCTAGGTTGGGAAAGCCGTCACGACGGCCCGATCTGTAACGCCACCATACATTCTGGAGGTCTCGGCTACAGTTTTCGACCAGTTTTCGAGCTGGCGAACATGACGATACCTGCGACCAGGAAAGTAGCGCTCAGGGACGCGTCCCTGTAGTTAGTCGGATCCCAGTAGAAGATCCCTAGTAGTCCCTGGTCCGAGACACCGCCGGAGAAGGTGCTAGCAAAAAAGAGGATTGCACCGCTCACGAGATAGATTCGCGTCGAGAAGATGAACTTCGCGGTCGCGCAGCAAAAATAGGTGAGGGCAAAGTTTCTGCTCGCCAGCAGTGCCGCCGCCGGATCCATTCGCGACACGAGGGGCAAGGCTAAAGCGAATGCGACGCTGCATACGATCGTTGGTCTTGCCGCAGCCGATAGCCGCGTCATCGAGCCCACTCGCGCCCGCATCTCGGCAACGTCGTCTCCCGACGCGTAGTAGGAGGCAAGCGTTCCCATTGTCAGAGGGACCAGTACCTCGCTCACCACATTCCATCGTGAGTCCTGACCAAAGCTGATCGCCGAGAGAGATCCGGATGCCGCGAGAACGTTGGCAAGAAGGGCGCAGCCAGCTCCAGCCGCGTAGACGAGGAGGACGAGCAAGCAGTCAGGGCCGGAGAGGCCTGCTATGCGTATCCGTGTCAATTCTCGGCACAGTTCTGCATCGCGCGTCGCGCGGACGCGATCATCTGATCGGTCGACTGGTCCGCCGGCCCGGGCGATGACCCCTGTTGGACGACATAGTCGTAGAGCGATCGCAAGCGGGAGTCAGTGAAGACTTGCTCTGCAGAGCAGCCGCTAGCCTTGAAGACAAACTCTGCGACGTAGACCACTGCCTTCTCGTCACTGCTTGGGGTCTCTAAAAAGTAGGCAGTGGGCCCGGCTTGCCTACCCTCTACCTGCAACCCACGCTGCACGATCATCCGCGGAACCATCGACGGGGGAAGCTGCCGTCCGATTCTGGCCTGGGCTCTTTGAAGACGCGCCGCTCCCGTCTTCTCATTCGTGAAGGCACATACGGTGTACCTGTCCCCGATGCAGGCGAAGTTCCCTGCCTGAGGTCGCTCCACGATGGGGGCACTCACGGCCCCGACCCCCTGGATGCCGAGGGCTAAAACCACTATCGCAAGCCCAGCGGAGGTAAGAGAGACGATCCTCGATCGGCTGTTGACGAGCAACAGTGCGCCGACGGTGGCAAACATGAAGAGGGCCGCCGAAGCAGCTACTGCCTCGTGGGCGAACAGCAAATCGGTCGAGACTTGAGCGGACGGCTCAAGAGCTCGAGACGTGATGACAAAGCTGTAGCGTTCGGCGTCTTTCGCGCTGAGTGAGGACGGCAACGAGATCGCGAGGATGAAGATGATCAAGCCGACCAAGAGCGAGAACACGTACGCTCCCGCTAAAGGCAGCCGTAGCAGTACATCGATTGCGACTCCGACGAGGTAGCCGACCGATATTCCGAGAAGCGAGAATGCCGGAGGGTAGAGCAGCTGTGCAACGCCAATCTGCGGTTCGCCGACCTGGACAACGTTGATCACCGTCAACGCGAACGCGAACAGCAACGTCTGGAGCGTGAGTGCCACGTACCCGTGCGCCAACGTTTGCATGTCGCAGACGAATCGCGTGCGCGTACTTTGCCTCAGGAGGTCTCGCAGCCCCAGCGGCCTGGCACTCACGACCGCGAAGGTACCCATGGCTCCCGCGATCGGCATAAGCAGCTGCGCCGTAGAGCCGTAAAGAAATTGAGCGTCTCTGGGCGAACTGGTGACGCTCGATACCCGGATGATGAAGTAATAGAGCAAGATGGCGGCCGACAACGCGAGGAAACCCTTGAGGCTGACCGGGCCACGCAACGTCTTCCAGATGTCAGACCACAAGCGGTTCAAGGACACCTCCAGCGATGGTCAGCTGGGCGTCAGCGATGTCGGCGGCGTCGCGCCCGTGATCGGTGAGGAGTATCGATGGAGCGGCATCGGCTGAAGTCAACACCGTCCGCAGTAGGTGGGATGTCTCCTGGTCGAGCCCCGCAAACGGTTCATCCAAGAGGAGGACTGCCGGCGCGGCGATCATCGCCTGGGCAACCAAAACTCTTCGTCTGAAACCACCCGAGAGCGCACCGATTCGACGGCCCAGGAACTGGGAGAACTCCAGCTTCTCCGACAGCTCACGCGCCGACGTGGCGGCATCCGTCGGCGAGACTCTCTTGAGCCAACCCGCGTAGTCGAGGTACTCACGAACCGTCCACCGGGAAGGGAGCACCAGCGCCTGGGGCACGTATCCCATGAGCTTGAACGCGGCCGCCCGTGAGCTCCTCTGCTTCACGCTCAGACCGCACACTGCCAGTTCATCGATGCAACGAAGGTGCAGGCCCGAGAGAGCTTCCAGCAAGGTCGACTTCCCCGAGCCGTTAGCGCCGCTCAGAAGCGTGATCCCAGCTGCCAACTCGAACGTCGGAACCGAGAGCTGGAACCCGCCTCTGCGCCGGATGTGCAGCCCGTCCACGCGAAGCGCACGGGATGCCTCTGTTCTCTGCACAGATGCCAACCCTCAGCAGAAGCGCTTCTCGCCGGAGAGTCCCCGGCTCCCGTCCACCACGCCGTTGTTGTAGTCGACCTGGTAGTAGGAGACGCTCTTGAACTTCCAGTGGTCCGGCAGGTCGGAGCAGTACTCGAGGTTCTCCTTGTACCGGTTCGCACCTCGCGCCGCCCAGGTCGAGTAGCTGCTGTAGGAGCCCGAGACCGTTGGCCAGTCGTTCGGGATCGGTCCCCAGTTGATGTCTTCCTTGGCGAGTCCGACCTTCACTCGCCACGTGTCGACGTCCTCGCCACTGCACTTGCCGTTGACGTCGTAGTGGACGTACGACCCGTTTCCTGAGGGGTCGTTGGCCTTGCGGCAGATGCCAACTGCCGCGTTCGCGGATGAGACGACCGAGCCCGCGGTCAGGGTGAGACACACTGCTGCCACGATTGCGCCCGCTGTCGACTTTGTCTTCATGTCCATCATGTCCTGAGTTGTTGATGGTTCTGCAAAAACTGCGTAGGCTTCTGAATACGGTCAGTCCGGAACGTACTCCTCCCGACGCGCCGCGGTACAGAGTCGCGAGGGAAGCGAGAGGTTGACCATGGCGTCCGTCCCACATCGCTGCGAGGAGTGCGGGTCAGAGGTGCGCAGCGGATCTGAAGCCCGACCCGGAAGCACTGTGGAGTCGGACGAGCATGACTCCTCCGATTTCTGCCTCAACCCGGACTGTCCGTCGAACTACGCATTCCGTGGATTCCACCGGACTGGCGTCGCTGAGTACCTCTGCCTTGAATGCGGGGCCACCGTGCATCCACCGCCGGCGGACTTGGCCAAGCATCGACGCAGCCATGGGGAGCCATCGTTGATCTAGGTGCGCGGCTCGTCGGACGGACCTTCTCGTGTTTCGTCGCGAGCGTGCGCGCTGCCTCGATCCGACACCTTGAGCGAACGGGACTGGCTCTGGCGTGGATGGCGACGACGAAGGAACTGGCCATAGGGGCAGACGTCATGCGGTGGGCGATCGAGCTACTCACAGACATCAGTGGTGCCTATGCCAAGGTGCCGGACAACGTGAGAGGAACACTGAACCGCACACTGTTCGAGCGCGTCTACCTGGATGAGTTCGGCGAGGTGGCGTCGAGTGACGTTCAGGCACCATTCCGAGGGTTGGTCGAGGATGAGCCCGGAGGCAACGGCAAACGCCCCGATCTGGAGATCGAGGCGTCCGACGTTGTTGGCCTGACCGACTTACTCGCCCGACCCGAGGTGAATCCTCGGTCGGGTTCGAGTAAGGCCGTCGTGGCGGAGGATAGGGGATTCGAACCCCTGAGAGCTTTCACTCAACCCGCTTTCCAAGCGAGCGCACTAGGCCACTATGCGAATCCTCCGCGGACGAGCGTACCGGTCGCATCCCGCGTGGAACGCACCGGGGCAGCCCCCGTATGCTGGGCGCAGCCCCTCGCGTGGCGCTATCTCACCCAACTCCCCCAGGGCCGGAAGGCAGCAAGGGTCAGTGGGCTCTGGCGGGTACGCGAGGGGTCCTTCACGTCCTCCACCGTCGCTCGCCGTCGCGACGGCCCGTCCGCCCGACCGATGTCTCTGCGTTCACGTCGCCATGGCAGCACGAACGCAGAGAGACTCGTCCCGAGGACAGCGTGGACGCAGAGAGATCCGTCCCCCGCGGCACGCACGACGACGCCCCCGACCGCAGGGCGGTCGGGGGCGTCGAGGGACGGGCGGGTCAGCCGATCGGGTCGACCACGCCGTGGTCGGTCACCGTCGAGGCGAGCCGCGCCAGGTGCTCCGAGCCGTCGCCCAGCGTGTGGTCGATCGCGGTCAGCCGGCTCGTGTAGTGGCCCACCGAATACTCGGCCGTCATGCCGATGCCGCCGTGCAGCTGGATCGCCTCCTGGCCGATGTGCCGGCCGGCGCGCGAGACCTGCAGCTTCGCACGCGACGCGGCCTCGACGGCACGCTCGGGCTCGTCCTGCAGCACCAGCGTGGCCCACGTGACCGTGCTGCGGGCCAGCTCCGCCGACACGTACAGGTCGGCCGCGCGGAAGGTCAGCGCCTGGAACGCGTTGAGCGTGACGCCGAACTGCTTGCGCGTCTTCAGGTACTCGGTCGTGGTGCGCAGGGCGACGTCGATCGCGCCGACCGCCTCATGGCCGAGCGCGATCTGACCGCGCGCGACCGCCAGCGCCACCGCGTCGGACGCGTCGGACGACGGGTCGCCGAGCGGCGTGGCGGCGGCGCCGTCGAACGCCACGCGCGCCGCACGTCCGCCGTCGTGCGTGCGGTAGCCGGTTCGCTCCACGCCGTCCACGGCGGGATCGACGAGGAACACGCCGACGCCCGCGTCGGTGCGGGCCGTGACGACCAGCAGGTCGGCGCGGGCGCCGTGCAACACCGGCTCCTTGACCCCGGACAGCGTCCAGGCGTCACCGGACTGCGTCGCGACGACCGCGTCGGCGATGTCGTGGTGGGCGAAGGAGAGCACGAGCGCACCCTCCGCGACCCTGCCGATCACGTCGGCGCGCTGCTCCGGCGAGCCGAGGTCGGCGACCAGGCCGGCGGCCAGGATCGTCTCGAGGTACGGCTCGGGTGCGAGCACCCGTCCGATCTCCTCGGCGACGATCGAGACCTCGACGGGTCCGGCGCCGAAGCCGCCGTCCTCCTCCGCGAACGGCAGGCCCAGCGCGCCGAGCTCGGCGAGCTGCTGCCAGGTCTTCTCCGAGAAGCCGGGG
The DNA here is from genome assembly GCF_058790455.1 of Aeromicrobium sp. EU05-FHT14F07. Lineage (NCBI taxonomy): Bacteria > Bacillati > Actinomycetota > Actinomycetes > Propionibacteriales > Nocardioidaceae > Aeromicrobium > Aeromicrobium sp. EU05-FHT14F07. The sequence continues at coordinate 70,935 of NZ_JBYTCR010000017.1, read as the reverse complement.
TCGGTCTTCGTGACCTCGCGGCGGGTCTCGGTCGAGTCGTACGTCTTGCTCAGCAGGCCGCGGACGGCGTCGCGCAGGGCGGTCTGCTCGGAGTCGAGGGTGAAGTCCATGGCTGCCTCACAGTCCCAGGATGGTCTTGGCGATGATCTGACGCTGCACCTCGTTGGAGCCGCCGTAGATCGACGCCTTCCGGAAGTTGAGGTACTGCGGGGTGCTCACGCGTGCCCAGTCCGGCACGTCGGAGCCGTCCTGCGCTCCCGAGGCGAGCGAGAGCGGGCCGGCGAGGTCGACGTACAGCTCGGTCACGGCCTGCTGCAGCTCGGTGCCGCGCAGCTTGAGCACCGACGACGCCGGGTGGGGCTTGCCGTCGGCCGAGTGCGCGACGACGCGCAGCGCCGTGAGCTCGAGAGCGAGCAGCTCGTTCTCGAGATCGGCGATGCGGGCCGCGAGCAGCGGGTCGGACGCGATGCGCTCGCCCGCCGTCTCCTTGGCGGCCGCGAGCCAGCGCTTCGTCGACCCGACGGGGGCCACGCCGACGCGCTCGTTGCCGAGCAGGAACTTCGCGTAGTCCCAGCCGCGGTTCTCCTCGCCGACGAGGTTCTCGGCCGGGACGCGGACGTCCTCGAAGAAGACCTCGTTGACCTCGTGGCCGCCGTCGATGAGCTCGATGGGGCGCACCGTCAGACCCGGGGAGGTCATGTCGATCAGCAGGAAGGAGATGCCCTGCTGCCTCTTCGGCGCCTCGGGGTCGGTGCGCACGAGCGTGAAGATCCAGTCGCCGTACTGGCCGAGCGTGGTCCACGTCTTCTGGCCGTTGACGACGTACTCGTCGCCCTCGCGGCGGGCGACGGTGCGCAGCGACGCGAGGTCGGAGCCGGCGTCGGGCTCGGAGAAGCCCTGCGACCACCAGATGTCGAGGTTCGCGGTCGCCGGGAGGAAGCGCTCCTTGACCTCCTGCGAGCCGAACGCGGCGATGACCGGGCCGACCATGGAGGCGTTGAACGCGAGCGGCGCGGGCACGCTGGCGAGCTGCATCTCCTCGTGCCAGATGTGGCGCTGCAGCGGGGTCCAGTCCTTGCCGCCCCACTCGACGGGCCAGTTCGGCACGGCGAGCCCGGCAGCGTTCAGGATCTGCTGCGTCTCGACGATCTGGTCCTTCGTCAGCTCACGGCGGGCCGCGACGGTGTCGCGGATGGACTGCGGGACCTGGGTGGTGAAGAACGTGCGCATCTCCTCGCGGAACGCGGCGTCCTCCTCGGACAGGCGAAGCTTCATGGCAACTCTCCGGTCAGTAAGCGCTTGCTTAGCCAGCACGATACGCCCTGCCCCGTCAGCCTGCCAGGCACCCACGACGTCGGCCCGGTGAACGCGGCGGGTCAGCCGCGACGGCCGCGTCCGGCGCGCGCCCGGAGGGGGCCGACGAGGCGGGGACCGGCCAGTCGGCGCTCCAGCCTGCGGGCCTCGTGGCCGAGCGGCTGCGCCACGTACTGCCCCAGCAGCACGCCCGACGCGAGGGCGATCGCGATGCCCGCGGCGGTGATCATCGGCAGGAGCCCGCCGATGTCCTCGCCCGCGAGCAGGGACAGCGCGCGGTAGATCGACAGGCCGGGCAGCAGCGGCACGATGCAGGAGACCACGACCACCAGTGGCGGCACGCGGAAGTTGCGCGCCATGTAGTAGCCGAGGAAGCCGATCGTGAACGCCGCGATGCCGGCGGCACCCGGCCGTCCGATGTCGGACTGCGTGAGGAGGAGGAAGCCGCCCGACGTGAGCGCCGCGAGCAGGGCGATCGGCATCACGATGCGCTTCGGCGAGTAGGCCGAGACCGCGAACGCCCCCGCCGTGACACCCGCCCCCGCCATGACGCCGGGCAGCCGACCCAGGCCGGACGCGCCCGGGTCGATGCTGAGGTCCAGCCCGAGCCAGCCGCCGACGTGCAGACCCGTGGACACGCCGACGATGATGCCGACCGTCGCGATCATCACCTCCATCAGTCGCGCGTTGGCCGTGATGGTGAACCCGGTCAGGGCGTCCTGGATCGCGCCGATGAAGCCGAGCCCGGCCAGGAGCATGACGATGGCGGCCGTGACCACGACCGACGGGTCGACGGTGGCGGGCGACGCGGCGACCGCCACCGCGATCAGCGTGCCGGCAAGGGCGCCGGCGACCTGGGAGTAGAAGAAGGGCAGCCGCAGCCGCTCGATCCGGCGCTGCACGACCTCGATGGTGGAGCCCGCGACGGCGGCCACGGCCAGCACGATCCAGCTGCCGCCGAGCAGCAGGGCGATGCCGGCGCCGGTCACGCCCCAGCTGGCGGTGATCGCCCAGCGGGGGCGGGGGTGGCCGGTCGAGGCGATCCGCAGCACCTGCGCGGCCGCCTCGTCGCGGTCGATCTCGCCCGCGAGCAGCGCCCGCACCAGGAGGTCGACCGCGGTGAGGTCCGCGTAGTCGACCTCGCGGTGCGTCACGTGCCGGCGCATGACGATCGGCGTGTCGTCCACGCTCTCCTGGTGGCTGAGGGTCAGCGACGTGAACGTGACGTCGACGAGCGTGTGCCGCAGCCCGAGGTGGTGGGTCACCGACGACATCGTCGCAGTCACGTCGGCCGCGCCGGCCCCGTTCGACAGCAGCAGCTCCCCGATCCTCAGGGCGAGGTCGAGCGTGCGCTGCACGTCCTTGGTGTCGCTCACGGGCACCATGGTGACGGGTGCGACACCCGGACGTCCCAGTGGCCACGGCGTCTGCTGCCGCACCACCTGGATCTCGGTAGTCTCGGGTCCGAGGAGGTCACACCATGTCGGACATCGTCGACGACGGACTCGACGGGCGGCTCGCGTCGATCGCGCAGCAGCTCGCGGCCGAGGACACGCCGGAGAGCACGGCCGAGCGGCTCACCACCCTCTCGCTGGAGCTCGTGCGCGGGGCCAGCGACGCGGGCGTCTCGCTCGTGCGGGGCCGGGGCCGCGTGGAGACCGTGGCGCCCACCAGCGACCTCGTCGCCTGGGCCGACGACCTGCAGCACGAGCTGTCCGAGGGCCCCTGCGTCGACGCCCTGCACGCCGACGAGGTCGACGTGCCGGACCTCGCCGCCGACCCGCGCTGGCCGTCGTGGCGCCCGAACGTGGTCAGCAAGGGGGTGCGCTCCATGTTCTGCGTGCAGCTGGCGCTCGCCGACCGCGAGCTCGGCGCGCTCAACCTGTACGCGACCGAGCCCGAGGCGTTCGACGAGGCCGACCGGATCGCCGCCCGGCACCTGGCGAGCCACGCCGCCGTCGCGATCGCGTCGGCCCGCGAGCGCAGCACCCTGCGGGAGGCGCTCGCGTCGCGGACCGTCATCGGGCAGGCCGAGGGCATCCTCATGGAGCGCTTCGGCGTCGACGCCGACCAGGCCTTCGGCGTGCTCGTGCGCTACTCCCAGCACCGCAACGAGAAGCTGGCGGTCGTCGCGCAGGAGGTCGTGCGCACGCGCACCCTCCCCGACGACGCCTGACCTGCCGCCGACCCGCGCGGTCACGTCGGCTCGGCCGGCCCGTCGCCCAGGTCCGGCGGCTGCTCCGGCAGCTCGCCGCTCTCGACGAGGTGCCGGGCGACGTCGCGCAGCTTGAGGTTCAGGTGCTGCGAGTGCCGCACGAGCACGCCGAAGGCCCGCTCGACGGAGAGGTCGTAGCGCTCCACGAGCATCCCGATCCCGATGCCGATGAGGCGTCGTGCGGCCACCGCGCGATGCAGCCCGTCGCGGTCGAGGGCGACGGCGAGGGCCGACGACGCCATCGCGGCGACCTCGCCGAACGCGGCGACCTGGGCCTCGGAGAACGCGTCGGTGCGGTCGGCGTGCACCGCCAGCACGCCCGGTGGGCGGTGCGTCGTGCGGACGGGCGCGAGCAGCACCGACCGGACGCCGAGGCCGACCAGCGTCGTCGACCAGGTCGGCCAGCGGCCGTCGAGGGACGTGTCGCGCACGACGAGCAGACCGTCGGCCAGGTCGTCGGCGTCGGGGCCGGGCGGCAGCCCGAGCGCCACCGACGCCAGCGAGGTCGAGGCGGCCACCAGGTCGTCGGCGTCGTGCGGCGTCGCCAGGACGAGGCCGCCGTGCGGGGTCCCGCCGGCGGTCGTGGCGAGCGCCACGAGGTGACGAGCGAGGTCGGGGGTCGTGGGGGGTCCGTCGCGGAGGGGGTCCGGCGGAACGGGGGAGTGGGTCAGGTCGACCACCTCCAGGCGTGCGAGGTCGTCGGCTGCTGCTCAACCGGGGGACAGCGAACCACATGGGTGCGGTCCACCGCTCGACCGGGTCACTCCTCGTCGATCAGACCCTCCTCGCGAGCCTCCTCCACCAGGCGGCGCACGTTCTCGGTCCGGCCGCAGTCGGCGTCGATCTGCTGGTTGCGCTCCGTCGCGAACGCCTCGCCCAGACGCGCCAGGACCTCGGGGCCGAGCTCCTCACGGGCCGGGTTGAGGATCGTCAGCTCCTCCTCGGTCAGGTGGTGGCTGATCAGACGGGTGAGCTCCTCGACGGCGTCGTCGAACTTCTGGGTGTCGGTCGAGGCGCACTCGAGGACGGCGAGCAGCGCCTCGTTGCCCTCGGCGTGCTCGTGCTCGCCGTGGTCGGCCTCGTGCGCGCCCACCGCGCGCCGCTTCTTCAGCTGCGGGTACACGTGCCGCTCCTCCGCCTCGGCGTGCGCGACGTGCAGGGCGGCGAAGGCCTGACGCACGGCGTCGCGGTCCGACGCGGTGCTGCGCAGCTGGCGCAGCAGGTCCTCGAAGCGACGGTGGTCGTCGAGGATCAGGTCGACGACGTCGCCCGAGACGGGCCGACCCAGGTCGATGGTGGTGTCCATGCTCATGCGGCGAGCGTAGGCACGGGGGAGACCCTGCGCACGTCGGCGCATGACCCGCGTCTCCAGGGGTACGGCGTCCACATGACCCGTCTGCTCGAGACCGCGCGCGACCGGCCCGGCGTCGTCGTGCTGGACGTCGACGACGGTCGGGACCGTGACCATTTGCTCGCGCTGGAGGACGCGCCCGACCGGGACGCGGTGCTGTGCCTGCTGCCCGCGGACGTCGACCCGCCGGCGCGGGTGCAGGCCGCGTGGCACCGCCTCGCGCGACGCCGGTTCGTCCTGGTCCTGCGCCACGACGGCGTGTGGTGCAGGACGCCGCAGCGCGACGTGGCCGACGGCCTGAGCGCGGTGTCCACGGTGGCGCGGTGGGTCGCGCGCCGCACGGAGCCCGGGCTGCGTCTCATGCTGCTCGAGCGCAGCGTGCGCGAGCCCAGCGTCGGCGAGCCCAACGTCGGCGAGCACGGCGTCGGTGAGCACAGGCCCGACGTCCTGGGCTGGTCCGAGATGCATGGCTTCCGGATCCGGGGGAACGTCGAGGTGACGACCCTGACCGAAGGAGTTCGCATGACGCTCGCACCTGACGCACCCCTGCCCGACCCCGACGTCGAACCGGTCGAGCCGACCGACCCCGACGACGTGCCCGAGGTCCCCCTCGAGCCGACCCCCGCCCCCGACGAGACAGGCATCCGATGAGCGACGGCTTCCCCGCCCAGCAGCAGGACCCGCCCGGCAGCACCGCCGCGATGGACCCCCGCCCCGACCACGGCGAGGAGTCCTACGTCGGGCACGGCCGGCTCGACGGCAAGGTCGCCCTCGTGACCGGCGGCGACTCCGGCATCGGCCGCGCCGTCGCCATCGCGTACGCCCGGGAGGGTGCCGACGTCGCGTTCACCTACCAGCCCGAGGAGGCGCAGGACGCCGCCGAGACCACGCGCTGGGTGGAGGACGCAGGGCGTCGGGCGCTGGCCCTGGAGGTCGACCTCCGCGAACGGTCGGCATGCGACGACGTCGTGGCCCGCACGGTCGACGAGCTCGGTGGCCTCGACGTGCTGGTGAACAACGCCGGCTTCCAGATGGCGCGGGAGGAGGGCATCGAGGCGCTCACGGACGAGCACCTCGACCGGGTCCTCAAGACCAACCTGTACGCCACCTTCTGGCTGACGCGCGCGGCCGTGCCGCACCTGCGGGAGCGGCAGGGCAGCGTCGTGAACAACACGTCGATCCAGGCCTACGAGCCGTCGACGTCGCTGCTGGACTACGCCTCGACGAAGGCCGCGCTCAACAACCTGACCGTGAACCTCGCAGCCGAGCTCGGTGCGGACGGCATCCGCGTGAACGCCGTGGCCCCGGGCCCCATCTGGACCCCGCTGCAGCCCGCCACCCAGCCCGCGGAGAAGATCGAGCAGTTCGGCTCCGACACCCCGCTGGGGCGCGCCGGGCAGCCCGCCGAGGTCGCGCCGGCCTTCGTGTTCCTCGCCTCCGAGCGGGACGCGAGCTACGTCTCCGGCACCGTGCTCGGCGTCACCGGCGGCAAGCCGGTCTTCTGAGCCCGCACCACACCACCTGAGGAGGACACCATGCCCGCAGGCAAGGACGCGCGCGACGAGCCGTCGCTGAAGAACCCCGAGATGTACGAGGCGCTCCGTGACGACGGCGCCTCGAAGGAGAAGGCGGCCCGCATCTCCAACGCGGCCGCGCGCGACGGCAGCAAGACCGTCGGGAAGCGCGGCGGGGAGTCCGGGTCGTACGAGGACTGGACGGTCGAGGAGCTGAAGGAGCGGGCCAAGGAGCTCGGTCTGGAGGGCTACTCCGACCTGCGCAAGGACGAGCTCGTCGAGAAGCTGCGGAACCACTGACCGCGTCCTCGCACCCGCGGGAGGGCGTCGGCTGGGAGGATGGCGGCATGAGCGACGCCGCCCCGGACCCGTCCGCGCCCGACCCGGGGCCCCCGGGCCTCGGCGACCTGACGGCCGGAGCGCTGGTCTTCGGCTCCTCCGCCGCGGTCCTCGTGGTCGAGATCGTCGCGCTGCGGCTGCTCGCCCCCTACCTGGGCCTCACGCTGGAGACGTCGACGACCGTCATCGGCCTGGCGCTCGCGGCCATCGCCGCGGGCTCCTGGGCCGGCGGTCGTGCCGCGGACCGTATCGACCCCCGTCGCGCGGTCGCCCCGCTCCTCGGTGTGTCGGGCGTCGTCGTGGCGCTGACGCCCTTTGCCGTGCGTGCCGCTGCCGAGCCCGGGTCGTCGGCGCTGCTGTTCCTGGTCGCGGCTGCGACGATCGTCGTGCCGGGGGCGCTGCTGTCGGCGGTCACGCCGATGGTCACGAAGCTGCTCCTGCACGACCTCGACGAGACGGGCACCGTCGTCGGCCGCCTCTCCGGCATCGGCACCGTCGGCGCGATCGTCGGCACCGTCCTCACCGGGTTCGTGCTCATCTCCCACGTGCGCGTCAGCGCCATCCTCGTCGGGCTGGGCGTGCTCCTGGGCGTCGCCGCCGCGGCGTTCGAGCTGCGTCGGCGTGGCCCGGCGGTCGGGCTGCTCGCCATCGGTGGCGCCCTGCTGGCCGGCGGCACCGCCGGCCTCGTGCCGAGCGGCTGCGAGGTCGAGACCACGTACCACTGCGCGACCGTCGAGGCCGCGGGCGGGACGAGCGGCGGTCGGCTGCTCGTGCTCGACGGCCTGCGCCACTCCTTCGTCGACCTCGACGACCCCACCTACCTCGAGTTCTCCTACACCCGTGCCTACGCGGCAGCCATCGACGCGATGTTCCCGGGCGACGGTCCGCTGCGGGCCCACCACCTGGGTGCGGGCGGGGTGACCATGCCGCGCTGGCTGGCCGCCACCCGTCCCGGCAGCACGAGCGTCGTCTCCGAGATCGACGGCGGCGTGGTGCAGCTCGACCGCGACGACCTCGGCCTGAGGACCGGCCCGGCCCTGCAGGTGCGGGTCGAGGACGGTCGGCTCGGCATGCGCGACGTCGACGCGGGCAGCCTCGACCTCGTCGTCGGCGACGCGTTCGGCGGGGTCAGCGTGCCGTGGCACCTGACCACGCTCGAGATGCTCGACGAGGTGCACCGGGCCCTCGACGGCGACGGCGTGTACGTGCTCAACCTGATCGACCACGGTCGGCTGCGGCTCGCCCGTGCCGAGGCGCGGACGCTCCAGGAGCGCTGGTCGCACGTGGCGGTGCTCGGTGCGCCCGCGCCGACGTCGGCGGGAGCGGCCCCCGCGGACGAGGTCCAGGGCGGCAACCTGGTGATGGTCGCCTCGGACCGTCCGCTGGACGTCGCGGCCCTGCGCTCCCGGCTCGAGCGTCGTCAGGTCGGGTGGACGGTGCTCTCCGGCGCGACGCTGGACCGCTGGGTCGGCGACGCGCCGGTGCTCACCGACGACTACGCGCCGGTCGACCAGCTGCTCACGACTCGCGCGGGCGCCTGACCCGACGCCCGTGTCGGCGGGCACGCGACCAGGCGTCGACGATCGCGGCACGCAGCGCCCCGGGTCGGAACGCGTCGCCCCGGCGGACGGGGTCCTGCGGTCGGTGGGATCGGCGGTGGTCGCTCATCGGGGCCTCCTGCGGTCTCACCCCTCACGTACCCGTCGGTGCCCGCGGCATGCGGACGCCCCCTGGCTGTCGGCTCAACCTGGGGACGTCCTGCAGCCAGGCTGTACCCGGGAGGCTCGCCCCGCAGGACGAGTGCGCGGGTCGGGATCTCAGGCCGCGACGTCGCCCACCTCGCGGCGCAGCCGCGTCAGCAGGTTCGACAGGCGGCGCGAGACCTGCATCTGGCTGATGCCGAGCCGTGCGGCGATCTCCCGCTGGGGCAGCTCATCGACGAACCGCCACGCGAGCAGACGTCGGTCGTCCTCGCTCAGCCCGCCTCGGAGCGAGCGGACGGTCAGCCACGCCTCGACGCGGGCGTAGCCGGCGTCGTCGAGCGCGCCCGCCCCCTGCTCGTCGTCGATCCGGTCGTTGGTGAAGCAGCTCCCGGCCGCCATGGCCTCGCGGACGTCGGCGAGTGGCACGCCGAGGCGGGTGGCGAGGGTCTCGGGCGCGACCGGCCCGGTCGCGGTCTCCCGGGCGATCTGGGCCTGCAGGTCCTGCAGCCGGCGCGGAGGTCGCACGCTCCACGCGACGTCGCGGAAGTAGCGCTTGATCTCGCCGCGGATGGTGCTGGCGGCGAACGGCGCGAACGCGCCGACGCTGGCGTCGAAGCGTTCGGCGGCCTTCACGAGGGCGAGGCGAGCGACCTGGAGCAGGTCGTCGTCCTCGACGCCGCGGCCGCGGTATCCGCGGGCCAGCCGGGCGGCGAGGTCGAGATGGTCGGTCACGAGCGGGATGCAGTCAGCCATGTCGGTCCCCCCAGGACGGGTGACGGTGTGGCTGCTGCTTAACCATCGCCACTGTCACCCCGTGCCGCGTCGTCCGCAACTCGGCGTGGTTCGTCGGGCCGCGCGCGGGGTACGCGCAGGACGTGGACACCGCAGCACCGACCCCCGACCCATCCGCCCCCGCGGCGGCGGCACCCTCCAGCCGGATCGTCCCCTTCGGACCGCTGGAGATCCAGGTCGACGGGACCGTCCTCGAGCCCCGGCCGTGGACCTACGCCCAGTCGACGTGGGCCGCCGAGCTGCTCGAGACGTTGCCGCCCGGCGACGTGCTCGAGCTGTGCGCCGGAGCCGGGCAGATCGGCCTCGCAGCCGTGCACGGGACCGGACGACGGCTGGTCATGGTCGACGCCGAGCCCCGGGCGTGCACGCTCGCCCGGCTCAACGCCGCGCAGGTCGAGGAGGAGGTCGAGGTCCGGGAGGGCCGCTTCGACGCCGTGCTCGACCCGGGCGAACGGTTCGCGCTCGTCGTGGCCGACCCGCCGTGGGTGCCCAGCCAGCGCGTCGAGGAGTTCCCGGAGGACCCGGTGTGGGCGATCGACGGCGGCATCGACGGCCTCGAGGTCGCCCGACGCTGCGTGCGGACGGCGTCGCGGCACCTGGCCGCGGACGGCCGTGTGCTGCTGCAGCTGGGCAGCGTCGAGCAGGTCGAGGTGCTCGACCACACGTGCGAGACGTCCGGCATGGAGGTCCTGGCCGTCCGGGAGGCCGGCGAGGGCAGCTCCCGAGGCGTCCTCGCGCTGCTGGGACCGGAGGCCTGGACGGGTCTCCGAGCGCACGAGGGTTGACGTCCGGCGGTTCCCGTGGTGCCGTGGAGAGGAGGTTGAGCCACCAGCCGCACTCGCCCGACGAGAGGCAGCACGATGGAATCGACCGATCCCGACACCCGTACCTGCGAGACGCTCGACGAGGCGGCGCACGCCTCACCACTGGAGCGGCTGAAGCTCCAGAACGGCGTCGTCACCGACTACGCGCCCATGGCGCGGCGGCTGTCCCGGCGCTACCGCGACCGCGGCGTGGAGTCCGACGACCTCGAGCAGGTGGCCCACCTGGGCCTGGTCAAGGCGGTGCGTGGCTTCGACCCGACCCGCCGGTCGTTCGCGGCGTACGCCGTGCCCACCGTCCTGGGCGAGCTGCGACGTCACTTCCGCGACAAGGCGTGGGCCGTGCGGCCCACCCGCTCCACGCAGGAGCTGCAGAGCGCGGTCACGGCGGCGCGCGATGCCCTGCGCACGGAGGAGCAGCACACGCCGACCGACGACGAGGTGGCCGAGCGGCTGCACGTCAGCCGGGCCCAGGTGCGCGAAGCCGATGCCGCGCACGACGCGTTCGCCCCGCAGTCGCTCGACCGTCCGTCCGCCGTCGACGGGCTGCCGGGGCACGAGCACCTGGGTGCCGAGGACCCCGGCCTCGACGCCGTCGACCGGTTGCAGAGCGTCGTCCCGGCCGTGCGGTCGCTGTCCGAGGAGGACCGTCGGCTGCTCGAGCTGCGGTTCGTCGACGACCTGACGCAGCGCGAGATCGGCGAGCGGCTGGGCATCTCGCAGATGCAGGTGTCGCGCCGGCTCTCCCGCGCGCTGGCGGAGGTCCGCGACCGCATGGGTGACGTCGACGGGTGAGGCGCATGTCGCGCCCCGGTCGGGGAACGCTGCGTGCATGAGCGCATCGCAGCACGACCCCGACCGGAACGATCCCGAGCGGTCCACCGCCGAGCCTGGCGACGACGACCAGCACGAGCGCCGTCCTGACGAGAAGCCCTTCGGCGACGACGCGCAGGAGCGCCAGGGCGACGACCCCGCCAGCGGCGGGTCCTGACGCGTCACGGTGCCGGGGCCGGGTACGTGAGGGGCATGAGCACCTTCGGCAGCACGCCCCAGTCCGGTCCCGGCACCCACGACCACGCGCCGGTCGACCCGGCCACCTCGCCCGACACCGAGCCCGACACCGACGAGCCCCCCACGGAGCCGTCGCCCGACGCCTCCGAGCTCGAGGACGACGACGAGGACTGACGGGGCCCGCAGGCGGGCTGCCGCGCGGCGCTCGGTGCTCAGTGCACGAGCGCCCGCGCGGCCGCCCGGTGGTGCGCTTCGGCCAACCGCCTGTCCTGCTCCGCGGCCTGCTCGGCCAGCATCTCCAGCTCCTCGCGGTCGAGTGCCGCGTGCACGTCGACCACCGCGAGCAGCGCGTGCCACCCCGCGCGCTTGCCGTTGACGGCCACGCGCATCGCCTCCAGCTCGACGAGGTCGGTGAGCGGGGTCCGCTCCGTCCACGAGCCGTTGGGCTTGAGCCGAGCCGCGCGCTCGCCAGCGCGCGCCGCGAGCGTCATGAGGTAGGCCTCGCCGACGCCGAGGTCGTCGGCCATCCGACGCAGCCGACGACGCTCGTCGAGCAGCTCGCGGTGGATGTCGCGCACCAGCGTGGCCGCCTCCGGGTCGAGCAGCCCGGCCGCGCTGCGGCCGAACAGGTCGATGCCGGCGGCCGACCCCGCCAGGTGCGTGTGGACGTGGTGGGCGATCGGGGATCCTCCAGGTACGAGCATGCCTCCGTGGTACCCCGTCGGCACGGCTCGACGCAACGTCCGGGCGTGCCCCGCGTCGCGTCCGGACGGGGCGTCGGACGCGCGTGGTCGGGTACGTCCCGCGTGACCCACCCCGACCCGAGGAGGACCCGTGAGAGCAGTGACGTGGCAGGGACGCCGTGACGTGCAGGTGATGGACGTGCCGGACCCCCGCATCGAGGACCCGACCGACGTGGTGCTGAAGGTGAGCAGCACGGGGCTCTGCGGCTCCGACCTGCACCTCTACGAGGTGATGGGCCCGTTCATGCACGCCGGCGACGTGCTCGGCCACGAGACCATGGGCGAGGTCGTCGATGTCGGGTCGGGGGTCTCGCGGCTCTCGGTCGGCGACCGGGTCGTCGTGCCGTTCCAGATCTCCTGCGGCGACTGCTTCATGTGCCGTCGCGGCCTGCAGACGCAGTGCGAGACCACGCAGGTCCGCTCGTCGGGGATGGGCGCCGCCCTGTTCGGCTACAGCGAGCTCTACGGCAGCGTGCCGGGCGGGCAGGCAGAGTACCTGCGCGTCCCGCACGCCGACTACGGCGCGATCACGGTCGGGCCCGACCTGCCCGACGAGCGTTACGTCTACCTCTCCGACGTCATGCCGACGGCGTGGCAGGGGGTGCGGTACGCCGACGTCCACGAGGGCGACACGCTCGTCGTGGTCGGTCTCGGGCCGATCGGCGACATGGCCTCGCGGCTGGCGCTGCACCACGGCGTCCGGGTGATCGGCGTCGACCTGGTCCCCGAGCGCCTCGAGCGGGCCCGCGCCCGCGGGGTGGAGGTGCTGCACGTGGAGCACGACGACGTCGCCGCGGCGGTGCTCGAGGCGACGTCGGGACGCGGTGCCGACGGCGTCGTGGACGCCGTGGGCATGGAGGCGCACGGCTCGCCGGGCCCCTCGGCGCTGCAGAAGGCGGCGGGGCTGCTGCCCGACGGGCTCGCGAAGCAGGTCATGACGTCGGCCAGCGTCGACCGGCTGGCGGCGCTGCACCTCGCGACCCAGCTCGTGCGCCGGGGCGGGACGGTCTCGCTGTCGGGCGTCTACACGGGCACGCACGACCCGATGCCGATGCAGCAGCTGTTCGACCGTCAGGTGACCCTCCGCATGGGGCAGGCGAACGTGAAGCGCTGGGTCGATGACCTGCTGCCCCTCGCGGAGCGCTCCGACGACCCGCTCGGGCTCGAGGACTTCGCGACCCACCGTCCGTCGCTGGAGGACGCGCCCGCCGCCTACAGCGCGTTCCAGAAGAAGCAGGACGGCACCGTCAAGGTCGTCTTCCGCCCCTGACCTCACACGGTGACCTCCCACGATTCGGTACGTCATCGCCCTTTCCGACCGTCAGAAAGGGCGATGACGTACCGAATCGTGGCGAGGGGAGGTCGTCAGACGAGGCGTTTGTGGGTGCCGTCGCACCAGGGACGACGCGCCGAGGCCTCGCAGCGGCAGAGCGCGACCACCGGGCGGCGTGCCTGGGTGGCCTCGCCGTCGGCGTCGACGACGAAGCCGACGCCGCGCACGAGCGCCGGACCCTGCGCGGCGCGCTCGCGCAGCGCCTCGCGGGCGGACGGTCCGCCGCCACCGCTGCTCACGCGGGCACCGGCTCGGGCACCAGGCGTCGGGCGCAGCGCTCCTCCAGGGCGATGCACACGAACGCACCGAACACGACCTCGCGCTCCAGCTCCGGGTCGCCGCCCGTCACGAGGTCGCAGATGTCCCGGGCCAGGTGCTCGTGGACCGCGTCGGCCTCCACGTGCTCGTCGTAGTAGCGCCACACCGGCTCGGAGAACCCGAGGCGCTGCAGGCCGCGCACCATGTCGGCGCTGGGCAGGGCGCTCGTGGCCTCGAAGGCCGCGAGGTGCCCCGCGGCGGCGTGCCGCAGCCGCCGGTGCAGGCACAGCAGGGAGATCGCGTTGTTCAGCGTCAGCGTCTCCTCGTCGGCCTCGTCCACGTAGGCGCCGTACGTCGGGTCGAGCCCGGCGGCCGCCATCGCCTCCGCGAAGAGGTGCTGGTGCACGCGGGCAGGGTCGCCGTCGCCCAGCTCGTCGTACTGCAGCTCGGTGAGCGCCGCCTTGGCGGCCGGCTCGAGCCGCGGCAGGACGAAGCACTGCGGGTCGGCCTCCTTCAGGTGGTAGACGCTGCGCTGCACGAGGATGCGGCGCACGTCGTCGGCCGTCGCCCGCTCGCGGACGAACCGCGCCACGCCAGGGAGGTCGCCGTCGGCGTCGACCAGGCCCGTGACGGTGCGCGGCAGGGTCGAGGTCGCGAACGCCTGGCGCAGCCACGCCTCCAGGTCGCGGTTGAGCCGGTTGCGCAGCCGCAGGACGTCCGGCGACCACTCCAGGTCGGGGTCGACGCCGTCGAAACCGCGGTACGCCAGCTCGTGCAGCATCCACAGCGCGAGCGCGTGGTCACGCGACGTCGGCTCCGGCGCAGCGGGCAGGTCGGGGAGCGGAGCGCCGGAGTCCAGGTGGTCGTGCACGGCCTGGCTCACCGGGCCGCACGGCGTGGGGATCCTCATGCCCCGCACGTACCCCGGGTACGGGCCGGCGACACGTCCGCAGGTCGGGGACGGTTCGGACCCCGACGAGCGGGTACGAGCCAGGTGGGTGACGCGGTCCCGGCGTCCGGCTTGCGCAGCGCGGGTGCCGGGCCGCGCCGCCCCGGGACGTCGGCCCTCCCACGGGTCCCTCGCCGCCCGGTCCGCCGTACGGGTCGGTGCTCGTCGGCCCGCGCGACGTGCGCGCGTGTCCTAGGCTCTCCTCGGCGAGATGCCGGGGGAGCACGAGGAGGCACGATGACCGACTGGCGGCCCGACGTCCTGGGCGACGGCTACGAGCAGCTCACGTACGCGCTGGGTGACGACCCGGACGGGCAGGGCGAGGTCTTCGCCACGCTCGTGCGACGCACCTGGACCGGGACGGAGCCGGCGCGGCGCGCCGTCCTGTACGTGCACGGCTTCAGCGACTACTTCTTCCAGACCGCGATGGCCGACTTCTTCGCCGAGCGCGGGTTCGCCTTCTACGCGCTCGACCTGCGCAAGTGCGGCCGGTCGCGGCGCGAGGGGCAGACGGCCCACCACGTGACCGACCTGGCGCACTACGACGCCGAGCTCGACCGGGCGCTGGCCACGGTGCGCGAGGAGGTGCCCGACGGGCCCGTGCTGCTGTCGGCGCACTCGACCGGCGGCCTGGTGCTCCCGCTGTGGCTGGACCGCCTGAACCGGCGCCCGGGCGGCACGAAGGGGGCCGGTATCAGCGGCCTCGTGCTGAACAGCCCCTGGTTCGACCTGCAGGGCAAGCCCTGGATGCGCGAGGTCGGCACGCTGGTGATCCGCGGGATCGGCCGCGTGAAGCCGTTCGACGTCATGAAGCTGCCGTTCACCGACGCCTACGGCAGCAGCCTGCACGTCGGCGCCCACGGCGAGTGGGACTACGACGTCGCGCTGAAGCCGCTCAACGGGTTCGAGGTCACCTTCGGCTGGCTCGGGGCCGTGCGGGCCGGTCAGGCGCGTCTGCACCGCGGGCTCGACGTCGGCGTCCCCTCGCTGGTCCTGCGCTCGGACAAGAGCCGCTTCGCGCGGTCCTGGTCCGAGGAGGTCGACCGCGCCGACGCGGTGCTCGACGTCAAGCAGATCGCCCGCTGGGCCGGCTGCCTCGGCGACGCGGTCACGTCGCTGCCGATCCCGGACGCCCGGCACGACGTGTTCCTGTCGCTCGAGGAGCCGCGCGAGGCCGCCTACCGGGCCGTCGACACCTGGTTGCGCACGACCTCGCTGGTCTGACCGGCACAGGTCGGCGCGGTGGGGTACACCTGGACCGTGACCGCCATGCCGATGTTCCCGCTCGGGACCGTCCTGCTGCCGGGAGGCCTGCTGCCCCTGCGGCTGTTCGAGCCGCGCTACCTGGCCCTGCTCGCCGACGTCCTCGCCGACGACGAGCCCGAGATCGGGTTCGTGCTGATCGAGCGGGGCGTGGAGACGGGCGGTGGCGACTCGCGGTTCTCGACGGCGACGGTCGGACGCGTCGTCCAGGTCGAGCCGCGGCAGCAGGAGATGGGCCTGGTGGCCGTGGGCGAGCGACGCATCGAGGTCGAGGGCTGGCTGCCTGAGGACCCGTACCCGCGGGCCAAGGTGCGTGAGCTTCCGCCGCTGGAGCTCGACGTCGACCTGGTCGCGGTCGCCGAGGTGCACGAGCGCGCGACGGCCGCCGCGGTGCGACTCGGGGCGATGCCGCCCGAGCCGCCGCCGCACGACCTCGAGGCCGCCTGCTGGCACCTCGCCGACGGCTGCCCGATGGGGCCGTACGACCGTCTCGGCCTGCTGCGGACGACGTCGGCGAGCGCCCTGCTGGCGAAGGTCGACGACGCGTACGAGCAGGCCGTCGCGCTGCACGAGGCGTTCGGCTCCGGCGGCTGACCGCACGCCGTGACCCGTGTCGGGCGGCGCGGCTAGGCTCGGGGCCGTGGATGCCCCTCTCGCCCTCTACCGCCGGTACCGTCCCGAGACGTTCGCCGAGGTGATCGGGCAGGAGCACGTCACCGACCCGCTCCGGCACGCGCTGGCCGCGAACCGGGTCAACCACGCCTACCTGTTCTCCGGCCCGCGCGGCTGCGGCAAGACGACCAGCGCACGCATCCTGGCCCGCGCGCTGAACTGCGAGCAGGCGCCGGTGGCCGACCCGTGCGGGGAGTGCCAGAGCTGCCGCGACCTCGCCCGCGGCGGACCGGGCAGCGTCGACGTCATCGAGATCGACGCCGCGAGCCACGGTGGTGTCGACGACGCCCGCGACCTGCGCGAGCGCGCGTTCTTCGCGCCCATCAGCAGCCGCTACAAGGTCTACATCATCGACGAGGCGCACATGGTGAGCCCGCAGGGCTTCAACGCGCTGCTCAAGCTCGTCGAGGAGCCGCCACCGCACCTGAAGTTCATCTTCGCGACCACCGAGCCCGACAAGGTGATCGGCACCATCCGGTCCCGCACGCACCACTACCCGTTCCGGCTCGTGCCGCCGAAGGCGCTCGGCGACTACCTGAACCAGCTGTGCGAGGCCGAGGGCGTGCGCCTCGAGCCCGCCGCGCTCCCGCTCGTGGTCCGTGCGGGCGCCGGGTCGGTGCGCGACACCCTCAGCGTCCTCGACCAGCTGCTCGGCGGCGCGGGGCCCGAGGGCGTCACCTACGACCTCGCCGTCCAGCTGCTGGGCTACACGCCTGACTCGCTGCTCGACGAGGCGGTCGCGGCGTTCGGCGCGTCCGACGGTGCCACGGTGTTCGGCGTCGTCGACAAGATCATCGAGTCGGGTCAGGACCCGCGCCGCTTCGCCGAGGACCTGCTGCAGCGGCTGCGCGACCTGGTCGTGCTGCGGGCCGTGCCCGACGCGCTCGCGACCGGTCTGCTCGACGTGCCGGGCGACCGGGCCGAGCGGCTGCAGGGCCAGGCCACGTCGTTCGGTCCGGCCGACCTGACGCGCATGGCCGACATCGTCAACGCGGCGCTCACGGAGTTCCGTGGCGCCACGGCCCCGCGTCTGCTGCTGGAGCTGATGTGCGCGCGCATCCTGGTGCCGGCCTCCGACGCGTCCGGTGTGGTCGCCCGCGTCGACCGGCTCGAGAAGCGGCTCTCCATGGGCGGGGTGCCGGCCGACCAGGTGCCGGTCGGCACCCGGCCCGCACCGGCGCCCAGCGTCGAGGCGGCGGCCCCGGCGGCCCCCGCAGCGCAGTCGTCCGCGCCCCAGCCGCCTGCCTCGCAGTCGTCGAGCCCGCGGGAGGCGGCCCTGCGGCAGGCGGGGGCGGCCCCGTCGGCGTCCGCCCCGGAGCCCGACGACGTCCCCGAGCCGCCGGACCTGCCGCCGTGGGAGGTGGAGGAGCCGGTCGAGCGGTCCGCGTCCCCCCAGCCGGCGACGCCTGCCCAGCCGGCTGCCCAGCCGGCTGCCCAGCAACCGGCGCCCGAGCAGCGCCAGGCCGCCCGGGCGCAGGAGCCGGCCCGCCGGGCGGCGCAGGAGTCGGCACCGCAGCCGCCCGAGCAGCCGGCCCGTCAGGAGCCGGCGCAGCAGGTTGCGCCGCCGACGCCTGCGGCCGGGGGCATGGGCGTGGCCGACGTGCGTCGGCTCTGGCCGGAGGTGCTCGAGGTCATCAAGGGGCTGCGCCGGTTCACCTGGATCATGCTCAGCCAGAACGCGCAGGTGCAGGCGCTCGACGGCCAGACGTTGACCATCGCGCTGGTCAACGCCGGCGCCCGCGACTCGTTCGTCGCGAGCGGCTCGGCCGAGTACGTGCAGCAGGCGTTGCAGCAGGTCATCGGCGTGCAGTGGCGGATCGAGGCGATCGTCGACCCGTCGGTCGACCCGCGTGCGGCCAGCGCGCCGCAGCCGTCGGCGCCGGCCGCCCAGCCGGCTGCTCCGGCGCCGTCCGGCCAGGGTCGTGGTGTCGGTGCGCCCGAGGCGGTCCGCCAGGCCATGCGCGAGCCGGGCTCGGTAGCACCGCCGGAGGACCCCGACCTCGCGGCGCACCCCGACGACCCGGTCGTCGACCAGGGCGCCGACCCCGAGCAGCTCCTCTCGCGCGAGCTGGGTGCGCGGGTGATCGATGAGATCGACCACGGCTGATCCCGGCGGGGGTGCCGGGCCCCGGGCGGCGGACGGCGGAGCCGGGGGTGCCGGGCCCCGGGCGGCGGATGGCGGAGCCGGGGCCGTGGCCGTGGTGGCGCACCGACGGCGTCTTGAGCTCGCCGAGGGTCCGCTGGAGGTGCTGCGACGCTTCCGTGACCGCGACCGTCCGGTGGCGCTGGTCGGCGCGTGGCACCAGGGCGACGCGCTGGTGGCCTGCGACCCCGTGCGGGTGCTCGATCCCGAGGTGGACGACCCGTTCGACCTGCCGCTTCCGGTGGTGGCACCGGACGCCGACGGACCCGGTGCCGGCTTCGGCGGGGGCTGGATCGGTCTGTGGGGGTACCGGCTGGGCGGCCGGCTGGAGCGGGTGCCGCCCGCGCGCACCCGTCCCGTCGAGCAGCCCGACGCCCGGCTGGCGTTCTACGCGTGGGTGCTGCGACGCAGCCGGGGCACGTGGTGGCTGGAGTGGCTGGGCGACGTCGACGTCGCGCCCGTGCTGGCGATGCTCGAGGGTCCCGCGCCGGAGCCGGTCGCGCACCACGTCGGGCCGCTGCGGCTGCTGCCGTCACCCGACGAGCACGCGGCAGCGGTCGCGCGGGCGGTGGCGCACGTGCACGCCGGTGACCTCTTCCAGGTCAATCTCTGTGCGCGTCTGGAGGGCGAGGTGCGGGGGCACCCGGTCGACGTCTTCTGCGCGGGCGCGCAGCACCTGCGGCCGGCCTACGGCGCGTTCGTGGGCGGCCCGGCGGGCAGCGGCGAGGGCGTCGCGTCGTTCTCCCCGGAGCTGTTCCTGCGCCGCACGGGGCACGAGGTGCTGACGTCGCCGATCAAGGGCACGGCGCCGCTCGGAGCCGGACCGCGGGACGACGCCGCCGCGGCCGCGACGCTGGTGGCCTCGGCGAAGGACCGCGCCGAGAACGTCATGATCGTCGACCTGATGCGCAACGACCTCGGTCGCGTGTGCGCGCCGGGCAGCGTGCGCGTCCCCGCCCTCGTCCGGCCCGAGCGGCACGCCGTGTGGCAGCTGGTGTCCGACGTCGTGGGCCGCCTCGCGCCGGACGTCGACGACGCCGACCTGTGGCGGGCGACGTTCCCGCCGGGGTCGGTCACGGGTGCGCCGAAGGTGCGGGCGATGGAGGTCGCCGCGGCGCTCGAGGCCACCGGGCGGGAGGCGTACACCGGGGCGATCGGCCACGTCAGCCCGCTCGCCGGTCTCGAGGCGAACGTCGTCATCCGCACGCTGGAGATGGCCCAGGGGCGGGCGTGGCTCGGCGTGGGCGGTGGGATCGTCGCCGACTCCGATCCGCACGCGGAGCTGGCCGAGGTGTTCGTGAAGGCGCGCCCGGTGGTCGAGGCGGTCGGGTGCAGCCTCGTCGACGACGTGCCGCTCCCGCCGCCTGCGGCCCCGTCCGCGCCGAGGTCCGCGCGGGACTGGTCCGCGGACGTCACGCGCGGGGTGTTCACCACCCTGCTCGTGGAGGACGGGAGGGCCGTCGACGTCGCGTCGCACCTGGCCCGGCTCGACGCCAGCGTCCGCGCCGTCTACGGCAGCAGCGTCCGGGAGGGGCTCGACGACGCGGTGGCCCGGCGCGCGGCGAGCCTGCCGCCGGGCCGGCATCGGGTGCGGGTCGAGGCGGTGCCCCTCGAGCCGCTGCGCGACAGGGACGACCACCCCGTGCCGGTGCGGGTTCGCCTCGTCGACGCCCCGCTCGCGCCCGCCCCCGCCTCGTGGCGGCTCGTGCCGCGCGAGGTCCCGGGCGGCTGGGGCAGCCACAAGTGGGTCGACCGCGGTCCGCTGGAACCCCCGGCGGGGGCGGACGAGCTGCTGCTCGTCGACGTCGACGGCTCGGTGCTGGAGGGCGGTCGCACCTCGGTGTTCTGCGTGCTCGACGACGGCGTGCACACGCCCGCGCTCGACGGCAGGGTGCTGCCGGGCACCCAGCGCGCCCGGGTGGTCGACGCCCTCCTGCGCGCCGGCCTGCCGCTGCGTCAGCGTCGGCTCACGCGCTCCGACCTCGCGGCGGCGTCGGAGGTCTTCGTCACCAACGCCCTGCGCGGAGTGGTGCCGGTGCACGAGGTCGCGGACGTCGGCGCGTGGCCCGCCCCCGGCCCCCTCACCACCCTCCTCACCTCGGAACTGGCCACCCCCCACCCCCCTGACCGTGACGTTTCCGGGGTGAGAACGCAGGTTCCAGCCCGGAAACGTCACGCTCAGCGGGAGGGGGCGGGCGCGGCGAGGGTGCTGTTCGTCGACAACTACGACTCGTTCGTCTTCAACCTCGTGCAGTACGTGCGCGAGCTCGGCGCCCGGGCCGACGTCGTCCGCAACGACGAGGTCGACGTCGAGCAGCTCGTCGCCGCGCGGTCGGCGGGCGAGCTGACGCACGTGGTCCTGTCGCCGGGGCCGGGCGCGCCCGCCGACGCGGGCATCAGCGTCGACGTCGTCCGTCGCCTCGGTCCCACCACGCCGCTGCTCGGGGTCTGCCTCGGCCACCAGGCGATCGCCGAGGCCTATGGCGCGCGAGTGGTGCGTGCGGCGCAGGTGGTGCACGGCAAGCCGTCGCTCGTCCACCACGACGGGCTCGGCCTGCACGCCGGGCTGCCCGCGCCCCTCGTCGTCGCCCGCTACCACTCGCTGGTGGCCGAGGAGGCCAGCCTGCCGGCGGAGCTCGTCGTCACGAGTCGCACCGCGTCGGGCGTCGTGATGGGCCTGCGGCACGCGTCCCATCCGGTCGAGGGCGTGCAGTGGCACCCCGAGTCGATTCTGACCAGCCACGGGCACGACCTGCTGGCCGCCTTCCTGACCGTGGTGTCGAAAGACGCCACGAGCTCCTCGCAGCTCCGCGCCGCACGGTCCCGGGGCGCGCTCTGGCCCATCGACGACACCCGTCGGTGAACAGTGCAGGACGTTCGGCCCGAAGCCGGGCGGAAGGTCGTGGGCACGGCGAAGGTCACGGCCATGACGGCCGCGGACCGCTTCCAGGTCGACCTGCACGGCGTGGTCGACCTCCTCGCGCAGCACATCTACAGCAGTCCGCGCGTCTTCCTGCGCGAGCTGCTGCAGAACGGGGTCGACGCGATCACCGCGCGCCGCGCCCTCGACCCGTCCGCACCAGCCACGATCGACGTCCGGAGCGACGGACGGACCCTCCGCGTCTCGGACACCGGTGTCGGGCTATCGGCCGACCAGGTGTCGGCGGTGCTCGCCACGATCGGCCGAAGCACCAAGCGCGACGGCATCGGCCTCGCCCGGGAGGAGTTCCTCGGGCAGTTCGGCGTCGGGCTCCTGTCGGCCTTCATGGTCGCCGAGGAGATCCAGGTGGTCACGCGCCCGGCCGAGGGCCCGCCAAGAATCGCCGGAAGGCTCGCTTCCAGAAGGGCCGATCGAGCCCGCTGCAGCGGGGTGTCCCTCTTCGTGAATGGGCTCAGCTCTACCGATCCGCCACCACCACCCTGAGCCGCCGAGCAGGCCAGGAAGCTATCTCCGTGACCGAGACTGGCATGCTCGGTGCCACTGGAGAAACAGCGCCGTGAACCAGACCAACAGCCAGAACGCGACTAGGCCCGAGGTGACCGAGCAGTCCGAGACGGTGGCCCTCGCGCTACAGGGCAACCGCCCTGCGGCGGGGCCCAATGCCGAACTGTGGGTACACCTGGCGCCGGACGAGCGTGACGCTATGGCTCACGGGTGGAGGCTGGATGGGGCCTGAGCGACAGACTCGCACGATGCTCGCACTGATTGTCGACCCTCGCCGCTAGTGTGGCTCTGAGCGTCATGGGGGCGCGGCGAGAGGCATGGACAGGCGTGGCTGGCAACGCGGGACTCAGCAGGGCGAAGGCTGCCAAGAACGATGAGTTCTATACACAGTGGGCCGACATCGAGCGGGAGATGAACGCCTATCTCGAGTTCGACCCGGACGTCTTCCGCGACAAGGTCGTTCTGCTGCCCTGTGACGATCCTGAGTGGTCCAACTTCACGAAGTTTTTCGCTCTCCACTTTGCTGACTACGGCATCAAGCGCCTCATCTCAACGTCCTATGCGCCGGACTCCAATCCCGCAGGAGCGTCCTATCAACCGAGTCTGTTCGAAATAGAGAGCCCTGCCTACGACGTTTCGAAGGATCGCGTGAGAGGCAAGAAGTTCGTTCTTGAGGCGAAGGACGTCAATGGCGATGGCGTCATTAACATCGACGATCTTCATTGGGACTACCTCGAAGGGGACGGCGACTTCCGAAGTGCAGAGGTCACCGCGCTTCGCGACGAAGCTGACGTCATCCTCACGAACCCGCCGTTCAGCTTGTTCCGCGAGTTCGTCGCTTGGCTGGTGGGTGCTGACAAAACGTTCTCAATGATCGGCAATAGCAACGCGATCACCTACAAGGATATCTTCGCCCTCATCAAGGCAAACCGTCTGTGGAAGGGGGCGACGGGCAACAACACCGATATGGTGTTCGGGGTTCCGAAGGGCGCGCCGGTCAAAGAGACCGACCGGCTTAAGGCTGCGCGGCTCGGATACCCCTCCGATGAGGAATATGACTATACCCGCCTGGGAAACTCGTGCTGGTTTACAAACATCGAGCACGGCCGTCGTCACGAGCCTCTCCAGTTGATGACGATGAGGGAAAACATCAAATTCAGTCGCCACAAGGAGGTCCGGGAAGCGGGATATCTCGAGTACGACAACTTCGATGCGATCGAAGTTCCGTACACAGATGCGATCCCGAGCGACTTCGGTGGCGTCATGGGCGTCCCGATCACCTTTCTCGACAAGTACAACCCCGACCAATTCGAGATAGTCGAACTGAGCAGGTACACGAAGACACAGGGCATGTCGAAGGAGTTCGTTGACGCCTACTACGCCTCGGGCCAGACAGGCCAGATCACTGAGGGCCATCCCGACCTCTGCTACTACGACAGCAGCGGCCGACCAGTAGTTCCCTACATGAGGGTGCTAGTCCGGCATAAGGGCGCGAGTTGATGAAGACCGATTTGAAGCACTACACGGTCGCCCAGGTCGTCGAGGGTTTCGTTTACAACGAGCTGGAGGCGAAAGGCCTGTTCGGTCTGGCCGGCCAACTCACGATTCAGCCAGAGTTCCAGAGGAACTACATTTATAATGACGGCAAGAAGGACGTTGCCGTCATCGACTCGCTCCTGAAGGGCTATCCGCTCGGGCTGATCTATTTTAACGTCACCGCCGAGGGCCTCGAGGTGCTGGACGGACAGCAGCGCATCACTTCCTTCGGCCGGTTCGTGACCGGCAAGTTCGCCATCAAGGTCAACGGCAAAGAGCAGACATTCTCCTCACTGCCGCCTGAGGAGCAGGCCAAAATCGTCGAGTCCGATCTGTTGGTCTACGAATGCTCGGGCACGGAGCGCGAGATCAAAGACTGGTTTCAGACCATCAATATCTCGGGAGTTCCGCTTAGCCCTCAGGAACTCTTGAATGCGATCTACTCGGGTCCATTCGTGACGCTGGCGAAGGCGGAGTTCTCGAACTCGGCGAACGCCAACCTCCAGAAATGGGGTTGGTACGTCAAAGGTGACCCCAAGCGGCAAGAGGTCTTGGCGCAAGCGCTCGAATTGGTTGCTTCAAGTAAAGGTTTTAGCGTGGATGCCTACCTCGCCCAGCATCGGGGCGACGATTCGATCGCCGAGCTGAAGACGTACTTCACAACGGTCATCGAATGGATCGGGAGCGTGTTCACCCGCTCGCCGGATAAGGAGATGCGGGGTCTTGAGTGGGGGCGCCTCTACGAGACCTACCACTCCAAGTCGTACAACGCCGCGAAGGTGGATTCGGAGGTATCTAGCCTGCTTGGTGATCCGGCAGTAGGGAAGCGTCGCGGCGTGTATGAGTACGTCCTTGGTGGAGGGTCCGATCCGCGTCTCTTGGCGGTGAGGGTCTTCGACGAGAAGACGATCGCGACTCGGTACGCACAGCAGACGACGAAGGCTGAGGCCGACGGCGTGTCTAACTGTCCGGTGTGCGCAGCCGGCGACAACACCAACAGGACGCGTATCTACAAGCGGACCGAGATGGATGCCGATCACGTGAAGGCTTGGTCGAAGGGCGGGGCGACAGACCTCGCAAACTGCGAGATGCTCTGCATCCCGCACAACCGATCTAAGGGCAACTTCTAGCGCCTGGTGGGCAATCGTCCAGAGTGGTCAGCGAGTTCTTCTAACATCCCCACTATGGACTCGGGTGACTTGCTGACGACGTGCGCAGGTTCTGGTGCGACATTGGTCGCGATCATCGGTGGCTTTCTCCTGACGCGGTACATGGCGGTGGAGGGGGAGGTCAGGGGAGCCGACCGTTCGGTGGCCCAGGTGAAGCTCCGGCTCGAAGCGGCAGCCGAGAGGCTCGACACGGCAGAGCAAGCGTTGATCGACTACGACATCGACGAGGCCTTCGATTCGCGGAACTTCATCCTCCTGCTCGTCACCTCGTTCGACGAAGGCATAGAGGTTGATGTGGAAGCCGCACGGACGTCGGTGGCATTGGAGAAGTTCTCCGACGAAGACGTCGACCGTCGACTCCGTGTTTGGCGTGCGGAGACCGCGAAGGCCCGCGGTTCCGAGGTCTGGAGTTTCGTTCACCCTCAAGTGCATCACAAGAGCCTGCGCACGTTCATGCAGTCAATGAGGCTATCGATGGAGATCGAGCCGATATGGCACGCGCTCTACGAGTCCGAGAAGGACGCCAAGCGTGACGAGATGGGCGGCAAACTCGGTCCACCGACGGGCAGGGACGACTATGACCTCATCGACGTGGACGCTGCCGGCAGAAACACCTACACGGGACGTCTTCATGAGGCTGAGGTGACGTTCGGATCGATTCAGGCCGAGATGCGGGTCGCCCAGGCGAATCGAACTTCGATCGCGGAGCCGGTAGGGCTTGTTTGGGAAGTGGTCGTTCTTTCCCTCGTCGCGGTCCTCACGATCGCTCCGTCTCTCGCCCTACTTGCTCCGCAGCCTGCCCACCTCACGCGGGGCGAGAGCGCCGTTGTAGTTGCGCTGTTCACCGCAGGACTCATCATGTTGATCGCCTACCTGATCCGATGGGCAGCGAAGGCGCGAAACGCGTGGGCTCAAGAAATCGGTAGCCCTGACCTGGACTTTGTCATCGAACGGCAGCAGCGAGCGTCCAGGTAGGTCAGCGCTAGGCGACGTCCTTCCACGTCCGCTCTAGGTGGATGCGCCAGAAGCAGCCATCGTCGCGCTTTGGCTCGCCGGATCATCCTGAGCAGATAGCGGCCGACTACGAGGCCTGCTCATGGGCGGGTAGGTCTGCGCGGCTGAGAGAAAACAGCCGGCTCGGGGTGGACGACCTCGCCGCGCGAGCGCTCCACCTGCTGCGGGGCCTCGACGTCGACGTCCTGGACGAGGCGGTCGCCTTGTTCCGCGAGCTGGAGCCCGGCACGAGGGCCTGGGGCGTGCTCGGGTACGCCGTGGCCGACCGGCTGGGGGCCGCGGGGCGGACCGCGGAGGCCGACGCGGTCCGTGAGGAGCTCGATGCGGAGCTCGGCTGAGGTCGACCGGCTGCCCCACCGCTCCCGTGGCAGCATCGACCTCATGGACCTGACCCTCACCGACGAGCAGGCCGGATTCCGCGCCCTGGCCCGCGACTTCCTCGACCGGGAGGTCGTGCCGCACCGTGCCGCGTGGGACCGCGCGGAGTCCGTCGACCTGTCGATCATCCCGAGGCTGGGCGAGATCGGCTTCTTCGGCCTGACGATCCCGGAGGAGTACGGCGGGGTCGGCGGCGACTACCTCACCTACGTCCTCGCGGCGGAGGAGCTCGGCCGCGCCGACTCCGCGATCCGCGGCATCGTCTCGGTCTCGTCCGGGCTGTTCGGCACGTCGGTCCTGCGGCACGGCACCGAGGCGCAGAAGCAGCGCTGGCTGCCCGACATCGCCGCCGGCCGCATCCTCGGCTGCTTCGGGCTCACCGAGCCCGGCAACGGCTCCGACGCCGGCAACCTGCGCACCCGGGCCCGCCGCGACGGTGACGACTGGGTGATCGACGGCTCGAAGGTGTTCATCACCAACGGCACCTGGGCCGACGTGGCCCTCGTGTTCGCCCGCACCAGCGACGACGGCCCGCGCGGCGTGTCCGCGTTCCTGGTGCCGACGGACACGCCCGGCTTCGAGGCCACCGAGATCACGGGCAAGCTCGGCCTGCGCGGCCAGGCCACCGCAGCGCTGTCCTTCGACGGCGTCCGCGTGCCGGGCGACGCGCTGCTGGGCGAGGAGGGCCGGGGCTTCAAGATCGCGATGCAGACGCTCGACAAGGGCCGGGTGACCATCGCGGCCAGCTGCGTCGGCATCGTCCAGGGCTGCCTGGAGGAGACCGTCGCGTACACGGGCCAGCGCGAGCAGTTCGGCCGGCCGATCGCGTCGTACCAGCTGGTGCAGGAGATGATCGCCGACATGAGCGTCGACGCCGACGCCGCGCGGCTGCTCACCTGGCGCGCCGCCGACCTCATGCAGCGCGGCGAGCCGTTCGGGACGGCGGCGTCGAAGGCCAAGCTGTTCGCCTCGGAGGCGGCCGTGCGCGCCGCGAACCTCGCCGTGCAGGCGTTCGGCGGCTACGGGTTCATCGACGAGTACCCGGTGCAGAAGTACCTGCGCGACGCTCGCGTGATGACGCTCTACGAGGGCACGAGCCAGGTGCAGAAGCTGCTGATCGGGCGGGCCGAGACGGGGATCAACGCGTTCGTCTGACCGAGATGCGGGACGAAGGTCTCGGTTGATTGGGCAGCCGGGGTCCGGCTCGCCTATCCTCAGCGTGCCGGACTTGGGAATCCGGTTCAGTAACTCGATCGAATCGACATCGTTCCTCCAGGGGAACACCGCCGTCCCGAGGACGGTCGCCGACGCGAGAAGGACATGCAGCCGTGGGAGACACCTTCACCGCACCGACCGGACGTCGGACGCGCCGCCGCCTGACCCTGGGCGTCGTCGTCACCGCGTCCGCCGGTCTCGTCACGTTCGGCCTGATGCCGGCCCAGGCGGCGCCCCAGAAGGTGCTCCAGTCGGTCGCGGTGTCGGTCGACGACAGCGGTGCGATCACCAGGATCACGAGTGACACCGTGTCGCAGGAGGGCGACGCCGACCCGGAGAAGACCGAGCGGGAGCACGACCCCGCGAAGACCGGCTCGGAGCTGCCGCTGCGCGTGCTCACGTCCTACCGGCTCGGCAAAACGGTGGGCACGGACCTCCAGGACCTCGACGGCAAGACCGGTCGCGCCGAGATCCTCGTGACCGTCCAGAACACGACGGTGCGGCCGAAGGTGCTCTCCTACGACGCGAACGGCGTCGGCAAGGAGGCGCCCGCCCTGGTCGGCACCCCGCTGACGGTGATGGCCGCGGCGAGGCTCGACGACGTCGACACCGCCTCCGTGGTCTCCGCCAGCGAGGACGGGGGCGCTGGCACCAACGGTGTCGTCAGCCGTGTCGCGGACGGCGCGACGCAGGTCCAGTGGGCCACGATGCTCGCCCCGCCGCGGCTCGCCACGAGCGCCACGTTCCGTCTCGTCATCGACTCCGCGGACATCACCCCGCCCTCCTTCGACATCAGCGCGCAGCCCGGCCTGGTCACCGACACCTCCGTCGCACGCCTGGTCGACTCGGCGTTCTCGGAGTCGGCCGGCAGCCAGCGCGACCTCGAGACCCGGACGATCAGCGTGCTCACCGGGGTCGGGCAGTCGCTCGCCCAGGCCGGCGACGTGCTCGTCAAGGTCGAGCAGCTGCTCAGCGGGTCCGCGCGCCAGCTCGGCTCGAAGACCCTCTCCGACCTCGACCGCAGCGCGGGCGACGTCGACTCCGCGCTCAGCGGTCTCGCCTCGGACATCGACGGTCTCGAGTCGCAGATGAGCGCCGCGCTGGACTCCTCCAGCGACAAGGCCGTGCAGCAGATGAGCGACTCCCTCGGCCAGGTGAAGACGCGCGTGCTCGGCGACCCCGAGAAGCTCGAGGAGCCGGTCACGGTCCGACCGGGCACCGGCCAGGGAGCCACCTGCACCCTCGACGCGGCGCAGGTGCGTCCGAGCGCCACGGTGGTCGGTCAGCTGCGAGCCGTGCGCGCGCAGCTCGGCCAGCTGAAGGCCGAGTCGGGCGCCTGCCGCGACGCGGTCGTGGCCAGCCTCAAGGCCACGCTCGGCAGCACCACGGACGTCTGCCCGGCGACGCCGAACGCCCCGACGACCGCGCTCGGCGCGCTGAACTGCGCCTCCGGGCGACTCGGCCAGAGCGTCACCGCGGTGGCCAGCGCCAAGGCGTCCGTCACGGGCTCGATCGACGCGCTAGCCGTCGGCACGCTCTCGGACCAGCTCGGCACGGTCCTCACCGACCTGCAGGGCGTCCGTGGTCTCGTCTCCGACATCCGCAGCGGCGCGCAGGGCTCGTCGATCGGCGATCTCGTCACTCGTCTGAGGGGCATCCTGACCTCCATCAGCACCAGCAGCCAGCTCTCGCAGAGCCTCGCCACGATCCACAGCACTGCCGCCGCGCAGGTGGCCGCGTTGTCGGACGGCGACGAGAGCGTGCAGGAGCAGGTCGAGGCGCTGCAGACCACCCTGTGCACCCTGCCGGACTCCCCGGAGCGCACGCAGGCGGCCGGTCTGCTGAGCGGCAAGGACTGCGCAGGCCTCCCGGCACCCACCGGCGACTTCCCCGAGCCGCTGGCCGAGCGTGTCGACGACCAGCTCGCCGCCTGGCAGCAGATCGCCGACCTGTCCTCCTCGACGGGCGTCCCGTCCATCGTCGAGTCGCTGCGCGACAGCATCGGCCAGGTGCTGGACGCCACCCAGGGCGGTACGGGCAGCGTCGACGAGAAGGTCGACGGCACCCTCGCCTCCCTGGACGACCTGTTCGCCAGCGCCCCCGTGACGTGCGACGACGACGACCTGCCGCCGGCCAACGCGCTGCGCTGCACGGTCGAGACCCTGACCACCAGCCAGGGCCAGATCTCCCAGGACGTCGCCACCGCCTTCGACGGCGTCGACGACGCCCTCGCCGACGCCAACCGACAGGTCGCCGACGGCTCGACCAAGGTCCAGGCCGGTGGCGACGCCGCCGCGAACGGGACCAGCTCGCTCTTCGGCGGCTTCGGCTCCTCGCTCGACGGGATCGGCCGGGCCCTCGCCGACCAGGGCAGGAAGCAGATCGAGCGCCAGCGCCAGCGGCTCGACGCCCAGGCCGCCGGCTTCGAGACGGCGCTCGACAGCACCATCGCGAAGTCGACGCAGGCCATCGAGGACCGCGTCTCGGCGTCGAATCGTGACCTGGCCGCCTCGGAGAAGGAGCTGGCGGCGGACTTTGCGGCCATCATCGCCTCGATCGGCTCCCCCGACCGCGCAGGTAGCGGTCTGCTCGGCTCGATCAACATCGGTGCCCGCAACACCGGGGCGTCGAACCAGAAGGTCGCCTCCGCGGGCGGTGCTGTCGACGCGTTCAGCGGTGTCCGGGCTACGAGCCTCGACGCCCTGCTGCTCCAGCAGGAGCAGGTGGCGGCCTCGCTGCAGGCCGAGTCGGCGTTCCCCGCTTTCGACCTGAAGCTGCCGAGCGGCTCGTCGCACACCACCGTGTTCTCGTTCCACGTCGGCAAGGACTGACCATGAAGCGTGCCCTCGTCACCGCCTCCGCCGGTCTGCTCGCCCTCACGGGCTGCACGGGTGGGGCGCAGGCCGATCCTCGCGAGCCAGCGGCGGTCGCGCTGGCGGCCGACAAGGTCGACGCCCTGACGATCGGCCTCGTCGTCTCCTCGACATCGGACGCAGGCCAGGGCTCGGAGTGGCTGGAAGCGTCCGCGGGGGCCGAGGTGGCGGCCTACCGGTTCGGTCTGGCCGGTCGGAAGATCACGTTCTCCGTGGTCGACGACCGGGGCTCGGCCGAGCGGGCCACACAGGGGGTGCAGAAGCTGGTCGACGAAGGCGTCTCCGGGATCGTCCTCGCGACGTCGGGCTCGCACGTCGAGGCCGCGCTCGACCTCGCCTCGGACGCGGACGTCCCGGTGGTCGCCCCGTACCTGCGTACCGGCGGCGTGCCGGAGGGTGTGCACGTCCTCGGTCCCAGCGAGGGGCAGGTCGACGAGCGCCTCACGCAGGCCCGGGAGTCCGACGGCGTCTCCGCGAGCGTCGTGCTCGTCGGCGACGGCTCCCCCGCCCCCGACCTCGAGGGTGCGCGCACGGTGCAGCTCGACGGTGACAACCTCAAGCAGGCCGTGCGGGGCATCGCGAAGGGCGTCGAGGACCGCACGGTCGACTCCGTCGTCGTCAGCGCGTCCACGACCACCCAGGCCCGGGCCGTCGCAGCGCTCCAGGGCGCGGCTCCGGACCTGCCGGTCTACCTGACCCCCGAGGCACTCAGTCCCCGGTTCGCCGACGCCGTCGTGCGTGGCGACGGCACCGTCGCAGGCCGGCTCGAGGCCGTGGGCGTCGACGCGTCCGACGCGTCGACGCTCGGCTCCGACGCCGCTGCCGACTCCGCCGCCGCCTACTTCTCCGCCCTGCGGCTGCTCGCGTCCGACCCTGATGCGACCTCGGTGGTCGACGGCACGCCGTTGCAGGAGGCGGCCGCCGACGCCGACCTGCCGAGCCACGACGCCGTCGTCGCCCTCGTGCGCGCGGCGTCGAAGGCAGGGTCGTCGAAGCCGGGCGACGTCGCCCAGGCTCTCGATGGCCTGAAGCTCGGCGCGAAGCAGGCGCTGGCGGGCCCGGCGCTCGACTTCTCCTCCACGTACGTCGTGCCCGGCCGCGGGGTCGCCGTGCTGCGGGCGACGACGCAGGACCCGGGGGTGCGGCCCGAGCCGGCCGACGGCGACGACGCCCCGCGACTCTTCTGGTTCGGCGTCGGCGACGACGCGCAGGACTGACGGGGGCCGGACGTGGACGTGGGGAGCCGTCGGGCGCTCGGCAGCCGCTACGAGCTCCAGGAGAGGCTCGGCTCGGGTGCGATGGGCGAGGTCTGGCTGACCCTCGACCGCACGTCGGGCGACCACGTGGCCGCCAAGCTGCTGCGACGTGAGTTGACCGAGGATCCGGAGATCGTCGGCCGGTTCATCCAGGAGCGGTCGATCCTGCTGGGGCTGCGTCACGACAACGTGGTGCGCGTGCGCGACCTGGTGGTCGAGGGTGACGACCTCGCCATCGTCATGGACCTCGTCACGGGCTCCGACGTGCGTACGCTGCTCGACCGGTCCGGCACCTGCACGCCGCGCGAGGCCGTCGAGGTGGTCGCAGCGGTGCTCGACGCGCTGGCTGCCGCGCACGCCGCTGGATGCCTGCACCGTGACGTCAAGCCCGACAACGTCCTGCTGGCCGAGGGGCCCGCGCCGATCGGCACGCGTGTCCGGCTGTCCGACTTCGGCATCGCGCGGCTCGCGCAGGACTCGACGGTGCAGGCCACCGGCCTGCTCGGCACCCCCGGGTACATGCCACCGGAGCTGTTCTCCGAAGGACGGTTCAGCGGGGCGTCCGACGTGTACGCCGCCGGTGTCATGCTCTACGAGCTGGTCGCCGGCCGCACGCCCTTCGCCGGCGCGGGCACCGCCCACACGGTCGGCTTCCGGCACGTGACGGCGGCGCCGCCCGTGCTCCCGGTCGCTCCCGAGCTCTGGCACGTCCTCGACGCGCTCCTCGCGAAGGATCCGACCGTCCGGCCCACCCCCGCCACGGCGGCGCGCATGCTGCGGGGCCTGCCCGACGCGGTCCTCGACGCCTCCCCGCTCTCCCCGCAGCCCGAGCCGACCGAGTGGGTCAGCGTGGCCGCAGCGGCCCCCGCCTCGGTCATCCAGCCGCGGGCCGACGACAGCATCGACGTCGGCGCCACCCACCTCAAGGGCCTCGCGCCGGTCGCGGCTCCCGTCGCGGCGCAGGGCGAGGTCAAGGCGCTGGCCGGCGGTGCCGATGCCGCGCTCGTCGACGGGGAGACCAACCTGGCGCGCCGCGACCGCGCGTTCGAGGCACCGGTGCTCGCGCCCGGCGCGCCCACCGTCGAGGTCGAGCGGCGACGGCGGATGTGGGTGTGGGTGGCAGTGGCCGCAGCGGTCGTCGTCCTGGCCGGCGGCGGCTACCTCGTCGTCACGAGCCTGACCGGTGGCAACGGAGGCGGCTCGGGGGCGCCCGTGACGTTCCAGGCCGATCCGGTGAGCTATCCGTCGGGTCTGGAGGTCGCCCGAGAGGCCACCTTCGACCCCGAGACGGGAAGCATCGACCTGGTGATGACCTTCGACTCCACGGGTGGCCCGCTGCGTGGCGACGTGCTGCAGGTGATGCCCGAGGTCGAGGGACAGGGCTGCCCCGAGGTGACCTGGGACGTCGAGACCACCCTCAACGTGACCCGGGCGACCGGCATCCGCTCCACCTGTCCCGGCCAGGTCGTCCCCGTGGCGGTCGAGTCGGGCGGCAGCCAGCGCGTGGAGGCCACCGTCGGCGCCGACCTCGGGTCCGATCCTGAGCAGGCCCTGGAGACGTGGCTCGGCTCGCAGGCCGACGCCACCGCGGCCGCCGTGGACGACCCGGACGTCGTGAAGTCGACGGCGTACGTGCTGCAGCGGCTGGCCGGCATCGAGGTCGTGGTGCCCAGCACCCTCACCTTCGCGGACAAGGTCGTGCCGGTGAAGCTGTTCCCGCGCTGGTCCAACGGGGAGCCCGACGACCAGAACGTCCTGTACGACTCCGACAACCCCGGGCCGCGGACGCAGATGCTCGCCGCCGTCGCCGGTGACGAGGAGCTGCGCTTCAACCCCGGTCCGAGCTGCGACGGCGCCGTCTACGCCGGGCCCGGTGGGGCGATGGTCCTCGAGGGCCGAGCCGTGGACGGCTGCACCCTCACCACCTCGATCGGACGTTTCACCGACCTCGAGAGCAATGCGCTCACCGTGGTCGGCCCTCGGAGCTAGCGGCTCGGACACCAGGAGGCCCCCGGATGCGGATCATCGTCACCACCTCGTCGTCGAGCGGCGACCGGGACGTGCTCGTCGACTGCGACGACGCGACGTCGGCGCGTGACCTGGAGCAGGCGCTCGGGCGGGAGATCGGCACCACGGCCGCCTGGAGCCTGGAGGCCGGCGACGCGCACGAGGGCGACGTCGCGGTGGCGACGGCCGGGCTCGAGGGGCTCCACCACGGGGCGCGCATCGGCTTCGGGGTCCCTGTCGACGACGCGACGCAGACCGAGGGTCTTCAGCTGCACGTCGTGTCGGGCCTGCGCGCCGGCACCGTGTTCGTGCTCCCGGTGGGCACGCACGAGGTCGGTCGCGTGGGCGCGCTCTCGTGGGGCGACCAGTCGATGTCGCGGCGGCACTGCCGCGTGACCGTGACCAGCGAGTCCCTGACGGTCACCGACCTCGGCTCCACGAACGGCACGTTCCTCGAGGGGGAGCGGCTCGAGGCCGAGCAGGAGGCCGCCTGGCCGCTGGGTGCGCTGCTGGAGCTCGGCGACTCGGCCGTGGTGGTGCGCGAGGCGCGCCGTGACGAGACGGTCGTGGAGAACGCGGACCCGGGCTGGCGGACCTTCCTGCGTCCGCCGCGCATCCAGCCGTACCACCTGACGCCGTCGGTGGAGGTGCCGCGCCCGCCGGGCAAGCAGCACAAGCGCAGCTTCCCGGTGATCGCCATGATCGCGCCCGTGGTCCTCGGCCTGATGATGTTCGCGGTGCTGCGGAACCCGATGTACCTGATGTTCCTGCTGATGTCCCCGATGATGATGGCGGCGAACTACTTCTCGGAGCGTCGCGGCCAGGGCAAGACGTGGGCCGAGGAGCTCGCCGAGTACCACGAGAAGCTCGCAGCGGCGCAGGCGAAGCTGCTCGAGCACACCGAGGCGGAGCAGCAGCGGCTGCGCTCGGCGCTGCCCGACGCCGCGGAGACCTTCGTGACGGCCACCCTGCCCGGCGCGCGCCTGTGGGAGCGCCGGCGTCAGGACGACGACTTCCTGGCGCTGCGTCTGGGCACCGCCGACCAGCCGACCACCATCCAGGTGACCGGCGAGGCGCCCGAGGAGGAGCTGAAGCTGCACGCCGTGCCGGTCGGCTTCTCGCTCGCGGAGTCCGGCGTCGTGGGCCTGGCCGGCCCGGACGAGGTCGTGGACGACGTGCTGCGCTGGTCGATGCTGCAGCTGGCGGCCTACCACGCCCCCCGCGACCTGACGATCTCGTTCCTGACGTCACGCGGCGGCGAGGAGTGGTCGTGGCTCGCGTGGCTGCCGCACCTGTCGGCGGGCGACCTCGACGCGTGCATCGCGATGGTCGGCAACGACGCCGAGACGCACAAGGCGCAGGTGGCGTGGCTGACGGCCACGATCAAGGAGCGCAAGGCACTCGCGAAGGACCACCGGGCCGGTGCTGCCAGCTTCCCGGCGCACGTGGTCGTGCTGCACGGCTACCGCGCGCTGCGGGCCCTGCCGGGGCTCGCAGCGGTGCTGGAGGACGGACCCGCGGTGGGCGTGTACGCGCTGTGCGTCGACGACCACCAGCGGTCGCTGCCGGAGCGCGCGAGCGCCACGCTCCAGGTCGACCCCGTCGACCGGACGCGCGCGGCGCTGCGCAGCAGCGGACGACCGTCGGTGCCCGACCTGCAGGCCGAGGGCGTGAGCCTGGCGGTCGTCGACCGCGCGGCACGGGCGTTGGCCAGCCTGCGCGACGTCGGCGAGGGCGAGGAGGGCGGCCAGGTGCCCGACTCCGCGCGTCTGCTCGACGTCCTCGGTATCGACCCGCCCACCCCGGACGCCGTCCGCTCGGGCTGGATCATCTCCCCGCGCAGCACGTCGATGACCCTCGGTCTCGGCGCTGACGGGCCGTTCGCGCTCGATCTGAGGTCCGACGGCCCGCACGGACTCGTCGCCGGCATGACCGGGTCGGGCAAGACGGAGCTCCTCCAGACCATGATCGCCTCGCTCGCGGTCGCGAACCGGCCCGACCAGATCAACTTCGTGCTCGTCGACTACAAGGGCGACAGCGCGTTCAAGGACTGCGTGAAGCTGCCGCACACCGTCGGCAAGGTCAACGACCTCGACCCGCACCTCGTGGTCCGTGCCCTGCAGTCGCTCAAGGCGGAGCTGAAGTACCGCGAGCACTTCCTCGCCGAGGCCGGCACGAAGGACATCGAGGACTACCAGGACCTGCAGGCCAAGGAGCCGCACCGTCCCCCGCTGCCGCGCCTGCTGATCGTCATCGACGAGTTCGCCCAGCTGAGCAAGGACCTGCCCGACTTCGTCACCGGCCTGGTCGCGATCGCCCAGCTCGGACGTAGCCTCGGCATCCATCTGCTGCTGGCGACGCAGCGACCGTCCGGTGTCGTGTCGCCCGAGATCCGCGCCAACACCAACATGCGCATCGCGCTGCGCGTGGCCGACGCCGCTGACAGCTCGGACGTCCTCGACGTGCCCGACGCGTCGCGGATCGCGAAGTCGACGCCCGGTCGCGCCTACGCCCGCCTCGGCGCGGGCACGATGAAGCTGTTCCAGTCCGGCCGCGTCGGTGGACGTCGCCCCGGTGCCGTCGCGACCGACGTGCCCCCGCCGTTCCTCGCGCCGGTGGGGTGGCGCAACCTCGGCTACCCGCCGCCGCGCCCGCCGCGGCGCAAGGAGGTCGAGGTCGAGGGGACGGACCTGTCCGAGCTGGTGACCGCCGTCGTGGAGGCGGCGCGCCTGGAGGAGGTGCCTGCGCAGCGCAGCCCCTGGTTGCCGTCGCTTCCGGAGTCCCTGCTGTGGTCCGAGGACGTCACCGACGAGGCGCGGCGCGGTAGCGTCCCGGCGCTGCCGTACGGCCGCCAGGACCTGCCGCACCGGCAGGAGCAGGTCGTGGCCACGCTCGACCTGGTGCGCGACGACCACCTGCTCGTGGTGGGTTCCTCGGGCAGCGGTCGCTCGCAGCTGCTGCGCACCATCGCGGCGTCGGCGGCCCGCCTGACGCACCCGACCGATCTGCACCTGTACGGGCTCGACTGCGGCAACGGCGCGCTCAACGCGCTCACCGCGCTGCCGCACACCGGTGCCGTGGTGAGCCGCACCGAGGGGGCGCGGGCAGCTCGTCTGCTGGCGCGCATCGGCGAGGAGCTCGACCGTCGTCAGCAGATCATGGCGGCCGGCGGGTTCGGCGACATCTCCGAGCAGCGGGCCTCGGGGGTCGACCCGCTGCCGCACGTGCTGGTCCTGCTGGACCGGTGGGAGGGCTACACGGCCACCATCGGCGAGGTGGAGGCGAACCACAACGTGGTCACCCGGATCCTGCGCGAGGGTGCGGGTGCCGGCGTGCACCTGGTGGCCACGGGCGACCGGACGCTGGCGTACAACTCGCGAGTGTCGTCGATGGTCGAGAACAAGCTGGCGCTGCGCCTGGCCGACCGTGACGACTACGGTCTCCTCGGTCTCAAGCCGCGCGACATGCCCGACTCCGTGGCTCCTGGCCGGGGCTTCACGCCGCAGGGCTACGAGACGCAGATCTTCCAGCTGGCGGCCGACCCGTCGGCGCAGGCGCAGGCGCGTGAGCTGCAGGTGC
Organism: Aeromicrobium sp. EU05-FHT14F07; assembly: GCF_058790455.1. Classification (NCBI taxonomy): domain Bacteria; kingdom Bacillati; phylum Actinomycetota; class Actinomycetes; order Propionibacteriales; family Nocardioidaceae; genus Aeromicrobium; species Aeromicrobium sp. EU05-FHT14F07. Next base: position 34,042 of record NZ_JBYTCR010000017.1, on the reverse strand, counting down.
TCGGCGACCGTGCCAAGGAGCTGGTCGACGCCTCGACGGTGCGGCCGTTCCGGGTCGACCCGCTGCCGGCCCGCATCACTGCGGAGCAGGCGCTGGAGCTCGTGCCCGAGGGCGTGGCCGGACCGCACGCGGTGGTCGGCGTCGGCGGCGACGAGCTGACGGCCTTCGCGCTGCACGTGGGCGAATCCACGGGCTTCGTCGTGGCCGGCCCCGGCCGGTCGGGCCGCAGCTCGGTGCTCGAGGGCATGGCGCGCACGTTCGTGGCCAGTGGTGGTGCGGTGATCGCGGTCGCGCCGCGGCCCAGCCCGCTGCGCGACCTCGCGGGCGACGGCGTGCTCGCGGTCGTGACCGACGCGACGACCCCGGCGTCGGAGTTCGACGCGTGGGTGGAGCAGGCGGGTCGTCCGGTGCTGGTCGTGATCGACGACGGCGAGGGTCTGCGCGACTGTGCGGCCGGGGACTTCTTCCTGCGCTCCATCCGCGGCCAGGTCCCGGGCACCCTCGTGGTGCTGGGCGGTCACGCCGAGGGCGTGGGTGCCGGTCTCAGCGGCTGGCAGCCGGAGATCAAGAAGGCGCGCCAGGGCCTGCTGCTGTCGCCGCAGGGCCTCGGCGACGGCGACCTCGTGGGCGCGCGGGTGCCGCGCAACCTGCTCGGCCAGCCGGTCGTCGTCGGTCGCGGCCTGCTGCACGTCGGTGACGGCTCGCTGCGCCAGGTGGCCACGCTGACGTCCTGACGACAGCTCAGCGGGACCTCGGCCGCGATCGCGCGACGGGGCTCTCGAGGCTCGTCATCTGCCGTGCGGTCCACCGGCGCAGGAGCAACGCCGCGGCTCCCGGCAGGACCGGGATCGTCGCGGACGAGGCCTTCGCGCTGGCCGGGCTGCCGGACGCGTCGGGTCGTCGACCCCACGCCAGGACGCTGGCGTCGTGGCCTCCGCGGGCCCATCTCCTGAGTGAGGGACCCGGCTCGATGGCCACCAGCCACTCGCCTCCTCGGCAAGGACCCCGCTCCGGGCGCCGGGGTGGAGCCAGCAGCTGGTCATGAGCGCAGTCAGGAAGCGGGGTCCGGGCGGGGGTGCAACGGCTCGGCCTCCCAGGCCAGCGCGCCCGCGCCGTCCTCGTCGGCGACGTGGAGGGTCTCGGCGATGCTGTCGAACAGGGCGACGAGGGGGTCGGCGAGCGGGTCGGTGGAGGTGACGAAGCTGAGCACGAGGACGCGGTCGAGGTCGGCCTGGACGAGGTAGTCGACATGGGTGTGCCAGATCAGCGGCGACCCAGGGGTGTCGGGATCGGCCGGTTCCTCGACCTTTCGGACGCGGCGCAGTGCGGTGCGCCCGGCAAGCTCGGTGGCGCTGTTCTCCGTGACGCCCTCGGCCGCACCGAGCAGGGTGGCGAGCTGAGGCCCGAGCGTGCTGCCGTCCCCGGTGAACAGCTGGGCCACGAGCAGGGTGGCGGAGACCGGCAACCCCCGGACCGGATCGGCGAGACCGTGAATCTGCGTGACACCGTTCTCGGCGGCGCGGGAGACGTCGGCGCGCAGCCGACGATCGGCCTCGATGCGCACCTGGATCAGCTCGTCCCGCGCGGTGCGCCGGAACTGGCGGTCGAGGAGCCGCTTGATGTCCGCCTCGCGGCGGGCATGGTCCGTGGAGAGGGTGATCCACCCGGCCGGCAGCACGATTCGCCACGCTCCGGGTGCACTGACGACGCGTTCCATCAGCCGATCACCCCCGTGGATCCGAGGCTACGTCGACGCTGCCACGCGGCGAGGACAACTGCCGCGCTGCTCGCGAAGCAAAGCGTGGCGAGGAGAGCCCCGTACCAGCCGTAGGACCGGTCTGGGTCGAGGCCGCTGAAGACGCCGATCGTCGCCCCGCCGATGCCACACACGAGGGGCGTCAGCTGCCCTCCGTTGCCTAGAACGGGCCCTTGTCCGAAAAATGTCAGGATTGCCGGCGGCGCCTGCTTCAATGCTCGAGGCTCACGGTCCATCCTCACCTCGAGCCCCGCGGCCCGACATGCCCGTTGCGCGGCGTCGACGTCCCACTGCGAGCCGCCCGCCTGAAGGACGACGTTGCCGTCGCGCTCGAAGGACAGACCGTCGGGCGAGACGATGCAGCGGGTTGCCCCACCCCGGCGAGGCCCGGCGACCCATTGCTCCGCGACGCCCGCGCTGAGCAGGATGTCGTCGGCGCCGATCTGGAGGTGAGAAGGACGCCCGCCGCCAGCGCCGGGAGTGCCCCCGGTGAGAGCGACGCGATCTTCCGGTTCCGGAGGTCGCAACGTCGAGGAGAAGCGCCGACGCTGGCGCAACAGATCGAACGTGAGGGCAACGACCAGAGCGGTGCCGATGCCCAAAGGAACAGGGTGCTCGTACGAGAACGCCCCGTCGCGGGAGCCGAGCACCACCGCCACGATGATGCTCAGCGCGATCCCCAGCGCCCCGAGGGCGTGCAACCAGCCCCTGCGTGTGAGCCCCGTCTTCAGGGGACCGGTCTCGAATGCCGCCCCGACGAGGGCAGCGGCGTCGTTCTGGTCGGCTCGCTCGAGCGGCAGCCCGAGCTCGGCGACGAACGCCTTGACGCCGGACGCCGCGCGCTGCTGTTCGCCGGTGGTCTCAGACCCAGGAGCCAGCAGCACCAGGGGCACGGCCAGAAGCACGGAGCTCTCGGACCGTATGACGAGTAGCTGGTCGAGCTCGGTCGGACCGATGCTCGGAGCAAGCAGTGTGTTCCGAGGCATCATCTGACCTGGCGCGATGCAAGCTCGCACGATCTCCCCTGCCGCAGCCACGCGTCGGGGCTCGCGGTTCGGTCGGTGCTCGGTGATCACACCCGCCTCGGCGTGGTACCGCCACTGGCGTGCCTCGGGGATCAGCAAGCCGGCGCGGGGCCCTGCATAGAGCCAGCGCCCGCTCACAGGCCACGCACCGATGCGGCAAGCGGCACCAGGTGGTCCGCGAGATCGGCCGCGCTGACGAGGTCGGGCATGGGCAGAGAGGTCAGCTCGTACGCGACGCCCAGCTCGGCATCCAACCAGAAGATCAGCACGACCTCGCTCAGCGCGAGGTCGCCCCCGGGCTGGTTCTCGTGCTCGACGAACTGGCGCAGCCGCACCAAGGTGGCCGGGCCTGAGCGCGTGTCGATGGTCTCCATCACCGGAGGTTGATACAGGTTGACCTCGCTCGCCAGGTGTTCGACGAAGTCGGTCGGAGTCGTGTCGGGGGTGATGCGCACACAGCACAGCGTGACAAGTCCGCGCACGTCAAGCACACGACCATTCGTCGGCAGCAGCACCCACGACGCCAGGTACAACGTCTCGTCGTCGCTGCGCGAGACGAGGTCCACGCCCAGGTCGTGGAGCTCGGTCCCGATCGCCTCGATCACGTCCCGTGGCCGCGGATCGAGATCGACGAGCTCAAGGACGGTGCCCAGGAACTCGGTCAGCGAGGGTTCTGTGGGCAAGGGCAACCATGCCCGGAACCCGTCGACCTCCAGCGCGGGCTCGAAGGAATCCGTCTCCGTGCCCGTCATCGGCCCACGGGTGTCACGCGCGTCGGATCTGGCAGAGGCATGTCGCGTTCGGGGACTCCGTCGGCGGCGTCCAGGATCGCGATGTCGCTGTCGTGCAAGGTGTCTGGGAACGATGTCACGGCGTCGAGGATCTCACTGAAGTCGTGTGCCTGCGCGACGCCGCTCATGCCCGCAGCGCCCAGTCCGGCCACGTTTCGCAGCGTGGCGGTGGTCAAGGCGGTCGTCTCGGCCGCCTCGAGACCCAGCGTCGACATCGCGCGGATACGGAGGAAGTTGTTCACGACGTCGTCGAGACCGACGACACCCAGCGCCCGAGTGATCAGGGGACTCCTGACAGCGGCGTCGTCGATCACGGAGGCGGCACGCGTGACAGCGGCGGTCACGGCGGCCAGCTCGCGCCCCTGCGCCCAGCGCGAGACGAAGCCGATCGGGATCCTCTGTGCGAACTTGACGTAGAACGGAAGTGACCGCCGGGCCTGGTCCGCGACGCGGGTGAGGACTTGAAGGCGGGTCGTTCCGACGATCGCTTTCGCGCCGGCCCCGACGAACTTCGTGAGTCCACCGCCGATGGCCCCGAGGGCTGCCCAGCCGACATCTTCCAGTGACGCGTCACCCATGAAGTACTGAACCGACGTCAGGGCGAGGATGGACAGACCCACCCAGAAGGCGGCGGCAGTCAGGAACGCCGCGAGCGCGGTGCCGCCAGAACCGATGATGACCAGCACGATGAGCACGACCGCGATGATGATCGCGATGATGGTCAAGGCATCGACGAGGACCTTGAGGACGGCGGACACGGCGCCCTTGACGTCGTCCATCGTGCTGTCCTTGAAGTGCCCGGACGCGGCGTTGATGGCGCGCTTGCAGGTGTCGGCGGCGGCGTCGAGGGCGTCCATCGCGTTGCGCAGGCGGGTGCGGGCCGCGGTGAGGTCGCTGTTGGCGCCGTCGAGGCGGTCCTGGCGGCGGTCGTCGGCGTCCTGGAGGTCCTCGCTGGGGTCGTCGACGCCGTCGAGCAGACTGGAGGAGTTCGACCGGCGGCGGTTGTCGGCGTCGACGGCGTCGGCCACGGCGGCCGCGGTCTCGGTCCGGGCATCGTCGACCGCGTCGGCGAAGGTGTAGAGAGCCGTGCCGGCGTCGACGTACTTGTCGGCGGCCTTACCGAGGTCGCTGTGGGCCTCGGCGGCCTTCTCGGCGAATTTCTTGGCCGCGTCGCCGGTCCAGTCGTCGGTGGTGGCGAACTTCTCGAGGGTGGTGGCGGCTGAGCTCATGACGCTGCCGCGGTCGGCGAACTGCTTGGCGACCTGGCGGACGTCCCAGCCGTCCGCGGGCACGGGGTCGCTGCCCTCGCCGAGGAGGTGCCACTCGAGGTGGTTCCGACGCGTCATGCCGAGGTCTCCTCGCTCGTGAGGCTGTCGGCGAGTTCACCGTCGGCCACGGTGTCCTCTGGGGCGGAGGTGGCGGCATCCGGAACGCGGGTGGAGGGTTCCCAGGCGAGTGCCCCCGCGCCGTCCTCGTCGGCGACGTGGAGGGTGCCGGCGATGGTGTCGAACAGGGCGACGAGGGGGTCGGCGAGCGGGTCGGTGGAGGTGACGAAGCTGAGCACGAGGACGCGGTCGAGGTCGGCCTGGACGAGGTAGTCGACATGGGTGTGCCAGATCAGCGGCGACCCAGGGGTGTCGGGATCGGCCGGTTCCTCGACCTTTCGGACGCGGCGCAGGGCGGTGCGGCCGGCGAGCTCGGTGGCGCTGTTCTCCGTGACGCCCTCTGACGCGCCGAGGAGCGTCGCGAGCTGGGGTCCGAGCGTGCTGCCGTCCCCGGTGAACAACTGGGCGACGAGCAGGGTGGCGGAGACCGGCAACCCCCGGACCGGATCGGCGAGTCCGTGGATCTGGGTGACGCCATGCTCGGCGGCGCTGGATATCTGGGTGCGCAGTCTGCGGTCGGCCTCGATGCGCACCTGGATCAGCTCGTCACGGGCGGTCCGGCGGAACTGGCGGTCGAGGAGCCGCTTGATGTCCGCCTCGCGGCGGGCGTGGTCCGTGGAGAGAGTGATCCACCCGGCCGGCAGGATGAGGCGCCAGGCGTCGGGACCGGAGACGGTGCGCTGGTAGGCGGTCATCGGTGACCTCGCGGTCGGATCGATCGGAGCCACCGGCGTCGAGTCCACCACAACCACACGTTCGTGGCGTAGACCCCCAGGGCGACGACGCCGAGGGCCAGGGCGATCGTCCCGCCGCGCCGCTCGGGGTCGAGCAGGGTTGCGAAGAGCAGCAGCGCACTCGCGGAAACGAAGAAGGGGCTGAAGAGGAAGCCGTTGCCGACGGCGCCCCCGTCGAGCGTCTGCCCGGTCACGTCCCCGGACAGCTCCGCCGCTAGTCGACGCTGCGTCTCGGGATCGATGCCCGGGCCCCGCCGGCGCTCGACGTCGATGCCGGCGGACCGGCAAGCTCGACGTACTCCCTCCTCGTCGACCATTGCGCGGGGGACGACCAGCGCGGGGTCGTCGCCGCGCGCGAACGCGAACACGTCGTCGTGGGCGAGGCAATGGTCCACACCCCCTCGCGCCGGTCCGGGGACCCAGTGCTCGTGCATGGCCCCGTGCACCACCACGTCGTCGATACCTACTTGCACCTGCCACGGCCCGGGTCCGGCGACGACGGTGCGGCCGTCCGGGTCGGGTGGGTCCTCCACCAGGGAGGCGAAGCGGCGCCGGCGGCGCACCAGGTCGACGGTCATCACGAGGAGCAGGGCCGCCTGCAGGACGAGCGGGACCGGGTGCCGCTCCGCTATTGCCCCGTCGCCGGCGAGGAGAAGACCGTAGGACACCCACAGCGCGGAGCACAGGACGATCGCCGCCAGATGCAGGCGGCCGTCGCGCCTCACGCGGGCGGCCGTCGGGCCCCGCTGCTCCAGGGGCGCGGTGAACGGCTCCGCGGCCTCGTCGCGCTCGAGGGGGAGTCCGAATCCCTGTGCGAAGCGGGCGACGCCCGCCGCGGCGCGCGCCTCGACGCCGGTCCTGAATCCCTGGTGTCCGAGGAGCCGCACCAGGATGGCCGCGACGGGGCCGGCGTCGGTGTGCACCACGATGGCCTGGTCGTGCTCGGTCACGCCGAAGCGCTTGGACAGGAGCGCGGACGCGGGAAGCCGGTCCCCCTGGACGATGGTGATGCGGCTGACGTCGCCGGCCGCCGCCAGGACCTGCGACCCCCTCCCGGGGCGGTGCTCGAGGAGAGCTCCGTCACGGCACTCGTAGCGCCACTCCCGTGCCTCTTCGATGAGGAGCCCGTCCCGGGGGCCGGGGTACAGCCATGCTCCGGTCACGTCGTCACCTTCCTGCGTCGTCGTCGGTCCAGGTCGACCCTCGCACGGGGTTGGTCCTTCGCACGGCGGGACCCACCGGTCCCGGCCCGGCCTGCGGGTCAGTGTGTCGCCGGGGAGCGCAGGCCCGTGGCGGAGCGCGCGAGCGGGACGACCGCGTCGGCGACCTCCGCCGCGAGCACCAGGTCGTCGATAGGTGTCGTGCTCATCACGTAGGCGACGTCCATCGTGTCCGACATCCAGAAAACGGCCACGACCTCGCTCAGGAGAAGGTGAGGACCGTCTGCGGTGTGCCGGCGGAGCCGCACGAGCGTTGCGTCGCCGGAGGCCGTGCGCAGGTCCTCCACCGCCGGAGGCTGGTAGAGGTCCACCTCGCTGCACATCCGTTCGAGGAAGTCGTTGGCGGTCGAACCGGGCTCGACCCGGGTCGCACCGAACGTCAGCAGGGTCAGGGGGTCGAGGCGTCGCCCTTCATCGGAAAGCAGTACCCACGCGGCGATGGCGAGGTAGTCGTCCCCGGATTGTGCGGCGACCCGGGCTCCGACGCCGGCGAGTGCCTCGGCGGACGCGCGCTTGACCTCGGACGGCACCGGATCGTCGGCGAACAGCTCGTCGACGAGTGCCAGGAAGCCGTCGGCATCGCCGTCGAGAGGAAGGGGCAGCCACGGGGCGAAGCCTTGGAAGCTGATCGCGGCGTCGGTCCCGTCGGCGATCACCGGCCCACCTCGACGACCGACGTTGGCAGGCTGCGTCCGGGAGCCCCGTCGATCGCGTCGACGACCGCCCCGAGTCCGTCGGAGACGGTGTCGGGGAAGTCCCGGATGGTCTCCGGCAGCTTGAGATAGTCGGAGACCTGGGCAGTCAACTGCATGCCGCTTCCCGTCAGCGACCCGATCGTCGCCCGCGTCGCCTGCGTCAGGTGCAGGATCTCGTCGCCCGCCAGCGGGAGCTGGCGCATGGCGTGGATCGTCCTCAGCGTCTCGACGGCGCCGTCGAGCTCGATCCCCTGGAGAGTTCGGCTCAGGGCCGCGTTCAGCTGCCCCGGTCGCATCGCCGATAGCGTGTCCATCACGGCGTTGTACACGGCCACGCCCTCGCGACGTGCCCCCCAATTTGCGATGGGTGCGAACGGGACCCGCTGGGCGAGCCGGACGACGACGGGGAGGTTGCGGATTGCGTCGTCCGCAGCGCGGACGACCACGCTCATGCGAGCGGCGGAGACTGCGCGCGTCGCGGCCTTGGCCATCCCTGTGGCGATCTTGCCGCCGATCATGCCGAAGAAGGCGAGGCCGAGGTCCAGCCAGTCGGCGTCGCCCATGGCGAGCTGCACGGCGGTGAGAGCGAAGACGGCGACCCCGATCCAGAACAGAGCCGGGATGAGAACGGCGAGAATCGCTCCGCCGGTACCGATGACCAGTAGGACGATGACCACGACGGCGATGACGAAAGCGATGATGTTCAGCGCGTCGACCAGGACCTTGAGGACGGCGGACACGGCGCCCTTGACGTCGTCCATCGTGCTGTCCTTGAAGTGCCCGGACGCGGCGTTGATGGCGCGCTTGCAGGTGTCGGCGGCGGTGTCGAGGGCGTCCATCGCGTTGCGCAGGCGGGTGCGGGCCGCGGTGAGGTCGCTGTTGGCGCCGTCGAGGCGGTCCTGGCGGCGGTCGTCGGCGTCCTGGAGGTCCTCGCTGGGGTCGTCGACGCCGTCGAGCAGACTGGAGGAGTTCGACCGGCGGCGGTTGTCGGCGTCGACGGCGTCGGCCACGGCGGCCGCGGTCTCGGTCCGGGCATCGTCGACCGCGTCGGCGAAGGTGTAGAGAGCCGTGCCGGCGTCGACGTACTTGTCGGCGGCCTTACCGAGGTCGCTGTGGGCCTCGGCGGCCTTCTCCGCGAACTGCTTCGCGGCCTCGCCCGTCCACTCGTCGGTGTCGGCGAACTTCTGCAGCGTCGAGGCGGCATCCTTCATGACCGAGCCGCGGTCGGCGAACTGCTTGGCCACCTGCCGGACGTCCCACCCCGAGGCGGGGACGGGATCGCTGCCCTCGCCCACGAGGTGCCACTCGAGGTGGTTGCGACGCGTCATGCCGGAGTCTCCTCGCTGGTCAGACTGTCCGCGAGGCCGCGATCGGCCTCGTTGTACTTGGCGAACGACTCGGTCGCCATCTCCGAGAGCGCCTCGACCTTGTTGACGAGGTTCTTGCGCTTGTCGTCCCAGTCGCCGACGAAGTCGTCGATCGCGTGGGCGACGTCGGAGTGCGCGACCTCGTCGACGCCGGCACGCTTCAGGTCCTCGTCGTTCTTGAGGTTCGAGGTGATCGTCTTCAGCTGCTGTCCGAGCGTGTCGAGCGCGACGCTGTCGTAGGACAGGTCGGGTGATCCCATGGGTGTCTCCTGCTGAGGGTCCAGGGCTCAGTCGCCCGGGCCCCCATCGAGACCCGGGCGACTGAGGAGTCGGTCGTCAGCCCTTGAGGGCGCTGGCGAGCTGCGTGTCGACGTCCGCGAACGTCTCGGCAGCCTTCGTGAGGTAGGTCGCCATGCCGTCGAGGCCCTCGATCGCCTTCTTGGCGCCGGTGTCGAACTCGGTGTACGACTGCTGGAACTGGCCCGACGCGGCGTCGGTGACGAAGCCGCCGGAGACGAGGCCGTCGATCTGCGACTTGAGGCTGGTGAGCTGGGACTCGATGTCGACCCGGGCGTTGTTCAGCTTGGTCGCCTGGTCCTGCATCTCCTGGAAAGTGACTGACACGTTGGCCATGACGGGTACCTCTCTGGTTGCGGCGACGCCGCAGGCGGACGTCGGTTCGTGGGTGCAATGAGAGTAACGAGAATGTGCCAGTTTGGTGAGCCCAGAGCCGGAAGTTCGTCGTCCAGCAGGTTCTGCGTACGTTTCCGGCGCTGGGTCGCCCGTCCGAGCGCGGCGGGCGGCCTCGTGGCAACCACACCCGTAGAGTGGTCTCTCGTGTACGACGGAGTGATCCAGGACCTCATCGACGAGCTCGGGCAGCTGCCCGGGGTCGGTCCGAAGAGCGCCCAGCGGATCGCCTTCCACCTGCTCGACGCCGACCCCGTCGACGTGCGTCGACTGGCGCAGGTCCTCGTGGAGGTCAAGGACAAGGTGCACTTCTGCGCCGTGTGCGGCAACGTCACGGTCGACGTCGAGTGCCGCATCTGCTCCGACCCGCGCCGCGACGCCACCGTGCTGTGCGTCGTGGAGGAGAGCAAGGACGTCGTCGCGATCGAGCGGACCCGTGAGTTCCGCGGCCGCTACCACGTGCTCGGCGGGGCGATCAGCCCGATCGCCGGTGTCGGCCCCGACCAGCTGCGCATCCGCGAGCTGCTCGGACGTCTGCAGGACGGCACGGTCACCGAGGTGATCATCGCCACCGACCCGAACCTCGAGGGCGAGGCCACGGCCACCTACCTCATCCGGATGCTCAGCACGCTGGGTCTGCGGGTCAGCAAGCTGGCGAGCGGGCTGCCCGTCGGCGGCGACCTCGAGTACGCCGACGAGCTGACGCTCGGCCGCGCGTTCGAGGGCCGCACCGCCATCGCGGGCTGACCCCGGCTCAGCCCCGACCGGCGAGCAGCTCGGCCTGGTCCGCCGCGACGGCGCGCACGACGCGGATCCAGAGCACCCCGGCGACCACCCACGCCACGCTGGAGAGGGCCGCGAACGCCGGCAGCTCGCCGACGCCGGTGGAGTCCAGGTCGGTCGGCACGAGGGCGGACTCCACGCCGGTCGCGACGCTCGCGACGATGAACGCGCCCCACCACCAGCCGACCCGGGACGCGAAGGACGGGTGGTGCGACCGGACGCGCAGCACGTCGCGCACCACCTGGAAGGGGAACCAGAGGCTCACGACGGGTACGAGCCACCCGCCCCAGACCCAGCCCCGGCTGCGCGCGTGCGGCGACGTCGGCGAGAGCACCTCGACGTTCACGCGCGCCCGCCACAGCCACAGGCAGGTGACGACGAAGCCGCCGAGCAGCACGAGGAGCCCGACCAGGTCGACGACCTCGTACGGCGTGAAGAACTCCTCGGGCGACCGGTCGGCTGCGCGTGCGTCGAGCCACCGGTCGACGGCGTCGCGCGCCAGCCAGAACCGCGGCAGCTGGAGCAGCGTGTAGAGCGCGACGGCGGCCAGGGTGAGGCCGGTGAGCACGCCGAGCGGCTCGGGGGTGCCGCGGGAGCCGCTCGCGGCCGCGGGCACCGGGGCCGCCGGCGCGCCGGACGCCGGCTCGGGTGCGCGCCCCCAGCCCTGGGGGACGTCGTCCTCGGACGGGAAGCGCGGGTACGGCGTCGGGTCGGACATCGGTCTCCTGGCAGTCGGTGCGGAGCCCCCGACGCTAGTGCACGGCGGGGTCCGCGGAACCAGAACCTGACGAACCACTGACGGACGACTGACGTGTTGCTGAGAACCGCTCCCGGTTCTTTCTGCCGTCGTCGCCGTGCCCTAGCGTGTCGGTCGTGAACGTGCTGACGGTGGTGCGGCGGGTGCCCTTCACGGCCTCCGTCGTCGTGCTGATCCTGCTGCTCGGCCTCGCCACGGGGACGTTGTGGTCGCCGCTGGAGGACAAGAGCTGGTACCCCGACGTCGCGTTCGGGCCCCCGTCGCTGCTCGACGGGCGGTGGTGGACGGTCGTCACCGGCTCGCTCTACGCGCTCAAGCCGCTGCAGTACGTCGCCATCCTCACGTTCTTCGTGCTGCCGGTCAGCCTGTGCGAGTGGCGGCTCGGCACGCGGCGCACGGCCGTCGTGGTCGTCGTCTTCCAGGCCATCGGCGTGATCGGCGGCGGGTACCTCATGGTGGCGCTGTCGAGCTGGACCGACTGGGGCTGGGCGCAGCGCACCGCACAGGACCTCGACGTCGGCTTCAGCGCCGGAGCGCTCGCGGCCGCGATGGTCGTCTCGGCCGACCTGCGCCGACCCTGGCGCGGACGGATCCGGCTCGCCGTCCTCGGCTACGTGCTCACCTCGCTGACCTTCCTCGGCTACCTGTACGACGTGGAGCACCTCGTGGCCGTGCTGCTCGGCCTCTGGGTGGGGCCGTGGATCGTCGGCCGTCGTCCGTCGCGGACGGTGGCGGAGTGGCTGCGGCCGGGCTTCACGCGGCGCGACCTGCGGATGCTCACCGGCGGCTCGTTCCTCTGGGGCGCGATCATCGCCGTGATCGGCCAGGTCGCCGACCGCGACGGACCGTTCGGCCCGATCGGCGGCGACCCCGAGTCGTGGTGGTGGGTCCTCGCGGTGGTCGCGGTCGACCTGCTCATCGCGTGGGGCCTCGTCCGCGGCCGCCGCACGTGGTGGATGCTCGCCCTCGTCCTGACCTCCGTCAGCTGGCTGCTCGGTGCGGCCACGGCTGCCGTGATCGTCTCCGGCGGCACCTCGAACTCCGGCCTCGTCTGGATCTCCGTCCTCTTCGACACCGCCCAGCTGGCGGCCCTCGTGCTCGGCCGCAGCGCCTTCCGCAACCCCGGCCGCCGCGGGCTGCGCCGGGTCGGAGCCGACCGGGTCGGTGCGCTGCCCACCGACGCCGACCGCGAGCGGGCCCGTGAGCTGCTGCGGCGGCACGGGTCGTCGAACCGGCTGGCCTGGATGACGACCTGGCCGGAGAACCGCTGGTGGTTCAGCGACGACGCCGTGGTCGCCTACCAGCAGTCGATGGGGGTCACGATCGGCCTGTGCGACCCGGTGGGACCCGATCCGTTGCACGTGGCCGAGCGGTTCATCGGTGCCGCGCGCGACGCCGGCACGCTCCCGTGCCTGTTCAGCTGCAGCAGCACCGTGGCGCGCTGGGCGCAGGACGAGGGCTGGATCGCGGTGCAGGTCGCCGAGGAGGCGATCGTCGACCTGCCGGAGCTCGAGTTCGTCGGCAAGAAGTGGCAGGACGTCCGCTCGGCCTTCAACCAGGCCGGGAAGCACGACGTCGAGACCCGGATGATGCGGCTCGCCGAGGCGCCGCGCGGCATCCGCACCCAGCTCCGGGCGATCTCCGACGAGTGGGTGCGCGACAAGGGGCTCCCGGAGATGGGCTTCACCCTCGGCGGCCTGGAGGAGGCCGAGGACCCGGACGTGTGGATCAACGTCGCCGTCGACGCCGACATGACCGTGCACGGCGTCACGAGCTGGATGCCGATCCCGGGCCCGGACGGGCAGGTCCGCGGCTGGACGCTCGACCTGATGCGTCGCCTCCCCGGCGGGTTCCGCTACACGATGGAGCTGCTCATCGCCTCGGCCTGCCGGGAGTTCAAGGAACAGGGCTACGAGGTGGTCTCCCTGTCCGGCGCGCCGCTCGCGCACGCGGGGGCGGGCGACAGCGTCGTCGACCGCTCCGTCATCGATGACGTGCTCACGCGCGCCGGCGACGTGCTCGAGCCGTACTACGGGTTCCAGTCGTTGCAGGCCTTCAAGGCCAAGTTCCAGCCACGGTACGAGCCGCTGTTCCTCGTCGTCGCCGACGAGGCCGCGCTGCCCCGGGTGGGGATCGCGGTCGGACGGGCCTACCTCGCGGACGCGACGCTCGGACAGCTGCTGGCGCTCACCCGCGGCCACTGATCGGCACGGGCACCGGACGACACGTGCAGTGGCCGAAACGCCGGTAGACTCAACGAGTGGAGCTGGAGCTGCGGCACCTTCGAGTCGTGTGTGCCATCGCTGACGCCGGGAGCGTCACGAAGGCCGCTGCTGAGCTGGGCGTCGCCCAACCGGCGCTGACCGCCCAGCTGAGCCGCATCGAGCGGGCCCTCGGCGGGCCGCTGTTCGACCGTGACCACCGGGGCGTGCGGCCCACGTCGCTCGGCGAGCTGGTCATCGCCCGCGCCCGGATGCTGCTGCCGGCCATGACCGGTCTGCTCGACGACGCGACCCGCCTGGCCGACCCCGACCGCGGCGCCAGCACCCCGGACCACCTCTCCATCGGCTCGTCGTCACCGGCGGTCCTGGCGCCGCTGATCCAGCGCCTCGAGCAGCGCCACCCCGACCTGAGCGTCTCGACGACGGCGTCCTGGTCGGCCGACGAGCTCGGTCGGGCGCTCGCCGACGGTCGCCTCGACTACGCCGTGATCGGCATCTGCGGCGGGGACGCCGCACCCGACGACCGCGCGATCACCTGGCGCACCTTCTCCGTCGACCCGGTCTTCGTCATGCTGCCCGAGGACCACGGTGCGGCCGCCGCCGCCGAGGTGCCCCTCGGTGCCCTGGCCGGCGAGGCGTGGGCGGCCACGCCGGGCGACGGCTGCTTCCAGGAGTGCTTCGCGGCGGCCTGCGCGCGTGAGGGCTTCGCGCCGCGCAGCCTGTACGTGGCCGACGCGACCAGCTGCATCGAGCTGGTCTCCTCGGGCACGGCCGTGGCGCTCTGCCAGCCCACGCGGGTGCTGCCCGGTCTCGTCACCAAGCCGGTCGCCGACGCCCCGCTGCGCTGGCGCCACCTCGTGGGCTGGCGGACCGACTCCGTGGCCGCCGAGTTCGCCGACGAGCTGCTCCTGACGGTGCGTATGGCGCACAACGACCTGGTGTCGCGCAGCCCCGTCTACGCCGCGTGGTTGGAGCAGAATCCGGGCTTCGGCGAGCAGCACGACCCAGGCATCACGCCCGCGGTATGACTCTTCCGGTATGACCCTCCAGGCCTGATCCGCCAGTAGGTTTCTGCACAACCCCTCGGGGGGGCTGCGGAGGCAGGACCGCCTCCGGACGACAGCGTGGGGCGTGGCGGTGAGCCGTCCGTTCCGCAGGAACGGCGGCCCGGGTGATCCCCGGTCCGCCACGACAAAGGAGATCCAACCGTGAACACTCCCAAGCGAACTCTCTTCGGCTCGCTGGCCGCTGCCGCCGTGCTCGCCACAGCCTTCGGCTCGCAGGCCATGGCCGCTCCGTCGCAGGACGACGGCACCGCTGCCCCGAAGGACAGCATGCTCGGCGCCATGCAGCGCGACCTCGGCCTGACCAAGACCCAGGCCACCGACCGTCTCGCCTCCGAGGCGAAGGCCGCCAAGGCCGACAAGGCGCTCGAGAAGAGCCTCGGCGCCGACTACGCCGGTTCCTGGTACGACGCGAAGGCCGGCACGCTCGTCGTCGCCGTCACCGACGCCTCCCAGGCCGGTGCCGTGAAGGCGCAGGGCGCCCAGGTGCGCACCGTCGAGCGCTCGGCCTCCGAGCTCGACGGCTACATGAAGGACCTCAACGCGAAGCAGGCCTCCGCGCCGAGCACCGTCGCCGGCTGGTACGTGGACCCCGCCGCCAACAAGGTGGTCATCCCCGCGGGTGACACCGCCGCCGCCACGTCGTTCGCCAAGAAGGCCGGCGTCCCGACGTCCGCGATCGAGGTCGAGCGCTCGGCCGAGCAGCCGAAGCCGCTCTACCAGGGTGGCGACGCGTACTACATCACCAACTCGCGCTGCTCGATCGGCTTCGCCGTCAGCGGCGGCTTCGTGACGGCGGGCCACTGCGGCTCGCAGGGCGCCGCGACCCAGAACCCGAGCGGCACGTTCGCCGGGTCCAGCTTCCCGGGCAACGACTACGCCTTCGTCCGCACGTCGACCACGATCTACGGCACCGTGAACAACTACAGCGGCGGCAGCGTCCCCGTCCGCGGCTCGCAGGACGCGGCGGTCGGCTCGTCGATCTGCCGTTCCGGCTCGACCACCGGTTGGCACTGCGGCACCATCCAGGCCCGCAACTCCACGGTGAACTACGCGCAGGGCTCGGTCTACGGCCTCATCCGCACCAGCGTGTGCGCGGAGCCGGGCGACTCGGGCGGATCGGCCATCACCGGCGACCAGGCGCAGGGCGTCACCTCCGGTGGCTCCGGCAACTGCTCCTCGGGCGGCACGACCTACTTCCAGCCGGTCAACGAGATCCTCAGCGCCTACGGCCTGACGCTCACGACCTCCTGATCGAGGACACCGCGCGCGGCGCGGGCCCGGTACCGGTCTCTCGGGACGGTGCCGGGTCCGTGCCGCGTCGGTGTGTCCGGCCGATCTCCTCGTCCCGGGACAGGAACGACGGTGGAGGGCCGCGCGGGCCGACCTATAGGATGGGGACGTTGCCCGGTCAGCGTCGCCCTGGCACGGTCCCAGCACACCCCCGCACCGCAAGGACATCCGTCGTGGGCATTGTCGTCCAGAAGTACGGTGGCTCCTCCGTCGCCGACGCCACGAGCGTCAAGAGGGTCGCCCAGCGCATCGTCGCCACGAAGAAGGCGGGCCACGACGTCGTCGTGGTCGTCTCGGCCATGGGTGACACGACCGACGAGCTGATCGACCTCGCCAACGAGGTCTCCCCGCTGCCTCCCGCCCGCGAGCTCGACATGCTGCTGACCGCCGGCGAGCGCATCTCCATGGCGGTCCTCGCCATGGCCATCGGCAACCTCGGCCAGGAGGCCCGCTCGTTCACCGGCTCCCAGGCCGGGGTCATCACCGACGCCGAGCACGGCAAGGCCAAGATCATCGACGTCACGCCCGGGCGGATCGAGAAGGCGATCGCCGAGGGTGCGATCGCGATCGTCGCCGGCTTCCAGGGCGTCTCCCAGACGACGAAGGACATCACGACGCTCGGCCGCGGTGGCTCCGACACGACGGCCGTCGCGCTCGCCGCCGCCCTGCACGCCGACGTCTGCGAGATCTACTCCGACGTCGACGGCATCTTCACCGCCGACCCGCGGATCGTCCCCGACGCGCGCCAGATCCCGCAGATCTCCTACGAGGAGACGCTCGAGATGGCGGCGAACGGAGCCAAGATCCTGCACCTGCGCTGCGTCGAGTACGCGCGCCGCAACGACATGCCCATCCACGTCCGCTCGTCGTTCTCCGACAAGCCCGGCACGTGGGTCCTCAAGGCCGAGGACGTCACGAAGGATCCCACCATGGAACAAGCCATCATCTCCGGCGTCGCCCACGACCGCTCCGAGGCGAAGATCACCGTCGTCGGCGTCCCCGACCAGGTCGGCTACGCCGCCGCCATCCTCAAGGCGCTCGGCGACGCGCAGATCAACATCGACATGATCGTGCAGAACGTGTCGGCCGCCGCCACGGCGCTCACCGACATCTCCTTCACCCTGCCGCGCGCCGACGGCCAGACGGCGATGACCGCGCTGGCGCGGCTCAAGGACCAGGTCGGGTTCGAGCGGCTCCAGTACGACGACAGCGTCGGCAAGGTGTCCATCATCGGTGCCGGCATGCGCTCCGCTCCCGGCATCACCGCCCGGTTCTTCCAGGCGCTGGCCGACGCGAACGTCAACATCGCGATGATCTCCACCTCCGAGATCCGCATCTCCGTCGTGGTGGCCGAGAGCCAGGTCGAGAACGCGGTCCGCGCCGCCCACTCGGCCTTCGACCTCGGCACCGACGAGGTCGAGGCGGTCGTGTACGGAGGGACCGGACGATGAGCCGCACCGCCAGTATCGGCATCGTCGGGGCCACCGGCCAGGTGGGCGTCGCGATGCGCCAGATTCTCGAGGAGCGCAGCTTCCCGGCCGACGAGGTCCGCTTCTTCGCCTCCGCGCGCTCCGCCGGCACGGTCCTGCCGTTCGCGGGACGTGAGATCACCGTCGAGGACGCGGCGACCGCCGACCCCACCGGGCTCGACATCGCGTTGTTCTCCGCCGGTGCCACCACCTCGCGGGCGCACGCGCAGCGCTTCGCCGACGCCGGCGTGACCGTCGTCGACAACAGCTCCGCGTTCCGCAAGGACCCGGCCATCCCGCTCGTCGTGAGCGAGGTGAACCCGCACGCCATCCCCGCCGGCGACGGGCCGGGGGGACGCGGCATCATCGCCAACCCCAACTGCACGACCATGGCCGCCATGCCGGTGCTGAAGCCCCTGCACGACGAGGCCGGCCTCGTCCGACTCGTCGTCGCGTCCTACCAGGCCGTCTCGGGCTCCGGCGTCGCCGGCGTCCGCGAGCTGCACGGCCAGGCGCAGGCCGTCGTCGACAAGGCCGACGCGCTCGCGTACGACGGCCGCGCCGTGGCCTTCCCCGATCCCGACGTCTACGTCGCGCCCATCGCGTTCAACGTGCTGCCCATGGCGGGCAGCGTCGTCGACGACGGCAGCAACGAGACCGACGAGGAGCAGAAGCTGCGCAACGAGTCGCGCAAGATCCTCGAGGTCCCCGACCTGCGCGTCGCCGGCACCTGCGTGCGCGTGCCCGTCTTCACGGGTCACTCGCTCAGCATCCACGCCGAGTTCGACCGCGACCTCACCCCCGAGCGCGCCACCGAGATCCTCGCGGCTGCCCCCGGCGTGCAGCTCGTCGACGTGCCCACGCCCCTCCAGGCCGCCGGCACCGACCCGAGCCTCGTCGGACGCATCCGCGCCGACCAGTCCGCCCCCGAGGGCAAGGGCCTCGTGCTCTTCGTCAGCGGCGACAACCTGCGCAAGGGTGCGGCGCTCAACACGGTCCAGATCGCCGAGCTCCTCCTCGGCTGAGGTGGGCGTGGAGGCCGGCGTCACGGTCCGGGAGCGCCGGGACGACGACGCCACGGCCCTCGTGGCGCTGCTCGCGGAGACCCACGAGCGCGACGGCTATCCGGTGCGGGCGTCGCGGGTCGCCTGGTCCTGGCTCGCCGACGGCGTCCAGGACGCGTGGGTGGCCGTGCTCGACGGACAGGTCGTCGGCCACGTGTGCCTCGTGCCTGAGCGCGACGGGCTCTTCCTCGCCCGGTTCTTCGTGGCTGTCGCGGCACGCCGCAGCGGAGCCGGCGCAGCGCTGCTCGACACCGTCGAGGGCTGGGCAGACCGGCACGGCCGCGACCTGCGCCTCGACGTGCTCGACCACAACGTCGCCGCCCGGCGGCTCTACGCGCGGCGTGGCTGGCAGCACGTCGGGAGCGTGCCGGCCGCGTGGCTCGGTGGCGCCGGTCCGTGGCCGCTCGCCCACGACTACCGCCGGCCCGCTCGCTGACGCACGAGACCCCCGCACCCGAGGGCGCGGGGGTCTCGAGACCGGTCGGTCAGCGGAACGACCGGACGCTGAAGCGCGAGCGCTCCGGGTTGTCGGTCGGCGGCTGCTCGGTGTTGCTGAGGTCGGCCTTGTCGAACGCGCGGGCCGTGCCCTTCGTGGTCAGGAAGAACACGCCGTAGACCTGGTTCTCCTCGCAGCCCTGGAAGGCGTAGACCGAGTACTCGGTCGCCGGGACGTAGCCGCGCTCGTAGAGGCTGTCGACGGAGGTGATCGTCTCCTGGTCGTTCTCGCGCACCGCGTCGGCGCGCAGCTGCTTGAGCGTGCCGCCGAAGAGGCCCTGGGGCTCGCCGAGCTTCTTCGCGACGGTGCCGATGGTGTCGCCCGTGGCGGGCGCGTCGCCGAGGACGACCGACTCGAAGCCGGCCGGGGTGGCGCACTTGGTGCTGTAGACGGGCTTGACGGTCAGCGTCTGGCGCAGGCTCTTCTGGCGCGTGGGGCCGAGCTTGCCCTTGCTGTCGCGCACGCGGTACTTGACCACGGTGGACACGTTGTAGGTCACGCTGAGTGCGGTGCGCTTGAGCGTGGCGGACTTCTGGTTGCGGACGACGGCCTTGCCGTCGAGGCTGACGTTCAGCAGCGACGACGAGACGCGGACGTTCTTCGACACGGACACCGACGGCTTGATGGTGACGGTGGTGCCGATCTCGCCGGGGGCGGGGTTGGCGATCTTCTTGACCGAGACGACGGTCGCGGCCTGGGCCGGGGCGACCAGGCTGAGGGTCGAGCCGACGCCGACGGCGGCGGCCAGCAGGAGCGGGGTGAGCTTGCGCAAGGGGATGTCCGTTCACGAGTGCGGTCGGGAGTGACCGCAGGCGTGCACAGCCTAGGGGCGGTGCTGTGCCCCTGAGCACGTTTCGGAAAGGTTTGCCAATGGTCCGGGACGGGCTCAGCGGCGCAGCGCGTCGCGGACCGCGTCCGCGAGCTGCGGCGCGGACGTGCCGAAGTGACGTGAGCCGACGGTGAGCCCCGGCTCCTCACCGGACCCGATGAGAACCGTGTTCCGGGCGGCCGGGGTCCCCTGTCCCACCCGCACCTGCTCACGCGTCGTGCTGCACACGAGCTCCTCCCGCCCGCGCCGCCACGTGACGACGTCGTCGCCGACCCGCAGGCTCTGCCGGTTCCGGCCGCGGACGACGACGAACCAGGCCCATGCCGCACCGGCCCAGAGCACGAGGAAGAGCAGAGGTGTCGGACGGCGGCTCGTGCCGCCGTCGAGCACGGCGGGGCTCGACAACGCCCCCGTCATGGTCGTCGCGGCGAGGGTGAGCAGCACCGCCGCCCCGACGGCGAGCCACTGGATCAGCGGGCTGCCGTGGACCGTCGTCGTGTCGCCGTCGCGGGAGATCGTCGGCGGTCGCGTCGCCGGGCGGAGGAGCGGGAGGGGCAGCAGGGCGAGCAGACCGCCGAGGAGGAGGGTGACGCCGAGCAGCCGGACACCGGGGTCGGCGTCGGTGAGCGCCATCGCGGTGCCGACGGGCAGGAGGAAGCCGGCGAGCAGCACGCAGGAGACGAGACCGCGGACCACGGTCTCACCGCTCCCGGGCGATCGCCGCCACCTCGTCCAGCGCCGTGGGGTCCTCGAGGGCACCGCGGGTGGCGGCCTCGTCGGCGGGCGCGCCGCGCAGGATCTTCTTGACCGGCACCTCCAGCTTCTTGCCCGACAGCGTGCGCGGGAGGGCCCGCACGACGTGCAGCTCGTCGGGCACGTGACGCGGCGACAGCCGCTCGCGCAGCTCGCGTGCCACCGTGCGCCGCAGGTCCTCGACGTCGGTCCCGTCGGGGTCGGTCAGGGTGACGAAGAGGAGCAACGTGCCGGCACCGTCGCCACGGTCGTCGTCCGCGGTGTCCTCGAGGTGCACCACGAGGCTGTCCGCGACCTCGGGCAGGCTCTCGACGACGGTGTAGAACTCGCTGGTGCCGAGCCGCACGCCACCGCGGTTGAGGGTCGCGTCGCTGCGCCCCGTGATGGTGCACGTGCCGCGCTCGGTGATGGTGATCCAGTCGCCGTGCCGCCACACGCCGGGGATGTCCTCGAAGTAGGCGGCCCGGTACCGCGTGCCGTCGTCGTCGCCCCAGAAGCCGACGGGCATCGACGGCAGCGGGGCGGTGATGACCAGCTCGCCCAGGGAGCCGACGACCGGCCGTCCCTGCTCGTCGTAGGCCTCGACCGCGGCGCCGAGGCTGCGGCACGAGATCTCGCCGGCGTACACGGGGACGGTGGGGGCGGCGCCGACGAACGCCGAGCAGACGTCGGTCCCGCCGGAGACCGACTGCAGGTGGACGTGGTCTCCCACGGCGTCGTACACCCAGCGGAACCCCTCCGCCGGCAACGGGGCACCGGTCGAGCCGACGGCGCGCAGTGTCGACGTGTCGACAATGTCGCGGGGCCGGATGCCGTTCTTGCGGCACTGCAGGAGGTACGGAGCGGAGGTGCCGAAGTAGGTGACGCCCAGCTCCGCGGCGTCGCGCCAGAGCCGGTCGAGGCCCGGGTACGCGGGGTTGCCGTCCCACAGCAGGACCGTCGACCCCGTGAGCAGCCCCGAGACCAGGAGGTTCCACATCATCCAGCCGGTGGTGGAGAACCAGAGGAAGACGTCGTCGGGGCCGAGGTCGTGCTGCAGCCCGAGGGCCTTGAGGTGCTCCACGGTGATGCCGCCGTGGCCGTGGACGATCGGCTTCGGCAGTCCGGTGGTGCCCGAGGAGTAGAGCACGTAGAGCGGGGCGTCGAACGGCAGGCGCTCGAACGCGAGCTCGCCCGGCTCGGAGAGCAGCGCGTCCCACGTGGTCGCGCCGGCGGGCGCGGGGGCGTCGGGGTCGAGGTAGGGGAGCCAGACGAGGGTGTGCACGCTGGGCAGCGCCTCGACGATCCGATCGACCTCGGCCCGTCGCTCCACGGTCTTGGCGCCGTAGCGGTAGCCGTCGACGGCGAGCACGAGCACGGGCTCCGTCTGCTGCCAGCGGTCGACGACGCTCTGCACGCCGAACTCCGGCGCGCACGAGCTGAAGACGGCGCCGAGGCTGGCCGTGGCGAGCAGCAGCACCAACGTCTCGGGCACGTTGGGCGCGTACGCCGCGACCCGGTCGCCTCGTCCGACCCCCGCCCGCACGAGCCCGGCCCGCGCCCGCGCCACCTGGTCGCGCAGCTGGGCGGCGGTCAGCCGCACGTCGTCGCGCGACTGCGACCGCCCCACGACGACCACGTCGTCGTCGGCGCGACCGGGCAGTCGCAGGGCGGCCTCGGCGTAGTTGAGCCGGACGTCGGGGAACCACACGGCCCCGGGCATCGACGCGTCGGCGAGCGCGGGCGACGGGGACCCGTCGCCGGGGACGTCGAAGAACCGCCAGACGGCCTGCCAGAACGCGTCGGGCTCGTCGACGGACCAGCGCCAGAGGGCGTCGTAGTCGTGCGGGTCGACCCCCACCGACGTGGCGAACGACGCGATGCGCGGCGTGGCGGTGGGGTCGGGGCTCCAGAGCACCTCGGGGGTCTCGGGCATGGCGGCGCGGCCTCCTGGACGGCGGACGGGGCGGGTCAGCGGTGGGCGTCGTCGGGCGGCACGTCGGTGGCGGCCCACACGAGCAGCCGCTGCACGAGAGGCACGGTGACGACCATCAGGCCTGGGACGATCAGCCACGCCCAGGGCCCGTCGACGGGCTCGAGGAACGCGAGCATGACCACGATCGCCACGAGCAGCACCGACAGTGCCAGGACAGGACGTGCCTGCTGCACGCCGAACGCCTGCAGCAGACGGGCGCCGAGCTCGCCGGCGACGCCGACGACGACGAGGACGGCGAGCAGGCCCCAGAACGCGCCGCCCGCCGACGTGCCGCGGACGGCGCTGAACAGCTCGAGGCACAGCCAGCCGCCGGCGGTCACCAGCAGACCGGCCACCAGCCCGGTGACGACGGACGCCCCGAGCGGCGGGACGGTGGGGACGCGGTAGTCGCGGACGGCCCAGACGGCGTCCTCACCGCGGTCGCGGACGGCGAAGCCGAGCCGACGGGCGCGCTCGCTGGTGCTATGCACGGCGTCGCCCACCCGGTCGCGGGCGCGGGCGAGCCCCGCGCCGACGTCGACCGTGGTGCGAGGGCCGCGCGGTGCCGCGGGGGTCGAGGGAGCGGGGGCGTCGGCCGGGGCGGCCGCCTTCGCGTCCTTGCCCTTCAGGCGCGAGACGGCGGTCGCGCGGGGCGGGGCCGGCCGGGTCTCGCGCGGCGTCGGCGTGGACGGCGCCACGGGCCGTACGACCGTCTTCTTGACGACCTTCTTGACCACGCGCGGCTGGCTGCTGCTGCGCGCCTCGTCCGCCGGGGTCGTGCCCTCCTCGACCATGGCGCCAGTGTGTCACAGGACACCTCCACGTCGGTCCGACGTCCGCGCGCACGAGATCGGGGAGCCGCGGTCGCCGATCCTCCCTCACGATGCTCGCTCCTCAGGTGATGCCGGTGCTCCTCGCCGAGTGGGTTGGTTCGGCCCCACTCTCGAAGCGTTCTGGTGACGTCGTGTGAGTCCTGAACAGTTTGAGTGGATCGAGGTTGACGGTTTCTCAGGTTGGTCTTAGGTTGCGCATGGCGAAAGTGAATGTGAACCGATCTCGCCGGTCCTTACTGTTCGATCGTCGGTGGCGATCCGTATCCGGATGAGTTCATGTCTGCTGCTCTTTCCCTCTCGTCGCGCGCCTTCTTGATCGCCTGCGCTCTGCTGGTCGCTGTCCTGGCACCTGCCGAACTGCCCGCCAACGGAGCCGTGCAGGAACCAAGTGATGTCCCCACCAATGCGATCCAGGCGCAGGTCGAGGCGGAGGAGTCCGGTGAGCGGGTAGAGATCGAGTCGGAGCGCCAGGAGAGGGCAACGTTCTACGCAAACCCTGACGGCACGCAGACTTTCGAGATCCACCCCGACCCCATTCGGGTTCGCAAAGACGACGAATGGGCCGCCATCGACACCACGCTGCGTCAGCAGGCGGACGGCACGCTCGTCCCGGAAGCCAGCACGATGGACGTCGAACTGTCCGGCGGCGGCACCGGACAACCGCTGCTCAATCTGGACGCTCTTGACGGGTCCTTCGGGGTCAAGGCCCCGATGAAGCTTCCAAGCCCCACGGTCGAGGGAAACCAGGCCACGTACTCGGACGTCCTGCCAGATGTAGACCTCGTGATGACAGTCGAGAACACTCAGGTTCGACAAGTCTTCGTCGTCAAGACCGCGGAAGCTGCGCACAATCCGGCGTTGAAGGAACTGACCTTCCCGGTGTCAGCCCCGAATGCGTCCGTGGAGTCATCCGGCAATGGCGTGGTCGTCTCGAATGCTGATGGCGGGGTGATGTTCGAGTCTGCTGCGCCGTTGATGTGGGATTCGTCGGGAACGGGTACTCAGGTGGAGGCTGACGATCGAGTTCTCGGTCCTCAAGAGGGTGACACGGTTGCGCATGTGGACTCGGAAGTCGACGCCAGCGGAGTGACGTTGACACCCGACGCGGGTCTGCTGACGGGCTCGAAGACGGAGTATCCGCTCTACGTCGATCCGACCTTCGGCCCGAACGAAACGGGTTGGGCGATGGTGTTCAAGCAGAACCCGAACACATCGTTCTGGAAGTGGACCGACAGCAACGGCCAGGGCGTTGGGTATCAGCAGTACGAACCGACGAGCACGAAGCGCCTGTTCTGGAATTTTCCCACCAGCGGCATCAAGGGCGCCGACATCATCGACGCGCAGTTCAAGGCCTACGAGGTCTATGCGGCTTCTTGTACGCCTCGAGCCATCCGTCTCTATCGAAGCGGAACTGTGGGTTCCAACGTGAACTGGAACAATCAGCCGACGGGCAAGCAGTACATCTCCGAGCGGAACGTGGCATACGGTCGCGACGGTTGCTCTCCGGGTGGTGCCTGGGTCGAGTGGGACGCTACGACGGCTGCGCAAACGGCTGCAGATCACAACTTGAACGCGATGGGCCTCGCGTTGCAGGTGACGAACGAGTCCGACTCGCTGACGTGGAAGCGGTTCAAGAACAACGCCGTCTTCACGGGGCGGTACAACTACAAGCCTTACTCGCCGAGCGCCGTCGCCACCATGGCCAACGGCGCGAACCAGGGGTGCAGTCCGACGAATGCCCCGGACCGGATCTCTCCTGGCACGAGTGGCGTCAAGGCCCGCGCGAAGCTCAGCGACAGAGACGGCCAGAACATCCGAGCGCGGGTCGAGCTCTACAACTACCCGATCGGTTCCGGCGAGGCTCCGTTCCGGACGATCACCACGTCGTACAGAGCCTCCGGCAGCGTGTTCGATGTGGACTTCCCGTCCGGAGACGTCGGCAACGGCCGCGACATCGCGTGGCGGATTCGGGCCGAGGACAACATCAACGGGTCGTCGGGTGCAGCCGGAGCATGGAGTGGCTTCTGCCGGTTCGTCGTCGATACGACCAAGCCGCTGCCGCCCATCGTGACCGCGACGAGCAGCACAGACCCGTGGCCCGCTGGTGAGACACGGACGTTCACCGTGAGCAAACCCCCGGACAGCGACATCGCGTCGTATCGGATGGCGATCGACGGGGGCGGCTACGGAACCGCCCGATCACTCTCGACGCCCATCACGCTCACGCTCGGTGGGTGTGGTCCGCGCATGCTCGTGGTCCAGTCCATCGACGCAGCCGGGAATGTCTCCGCGACAGTGGTGCGGGTGCCCTTCACGATCACTTGTCAAGATCTCTACATCGCGAGCCGTTTCCGCATTCGGGAGGGCGAAGATCAAAAGACCAGCAGCGTGACCGGTTCTCAGTCCGACATCGCATGGACCGGTTCGGGCATCACGTGGTCGAAGGTCATGGGCGACTGGAAGCTGAAGTTCAATGGCACGGCCGCCGCGAAGTCCAACGCGGTTGGTCTCCTGGATACCCAGAAATCCTTCTTGATGAGCGCTTGGCTTGAGGTAGGCGCTGTGACGACGGACATGACGGCAGTCAGTGTCGACGATCCCGATGCTTCGGACTCGATTGCCAAGCTCCAAGTCCTTCGCGATACGGACGAGGAAGAAAATACGGCGCCATTCTACGTCGGCCGTATGCGCTACGTCGGTGCGGCGCCAGGCTTCTGCGCCGAGCCCACCTTCGCCGTTCGGTGCGACAGGGGGTACGTCGTCCTGACATCGAACTCGGCGGCCTCTGAGATCGGAGAGGCCCCAGTTTCGCTGAGCTACTCGTACGACTCCCAGGAGCTCATCCTGTGGATCAACGGCGAGGTGGCGGTCAGGGCCGGGGGATTCGCGCCAGGAACGAACGACGACCCCGCCGCGAACAACGGCAACCTCCGGCTCGGCGGCCCGCAATCGGGATCGAACTTCATCGGCACGGTTGACGACGTCATCACCTCGGTCGGCGACTACTCGCTAGACGACGCTTCCACGGCGGTACACACGCTGGTCGACGACGCCGGCGACACGAACTATCTCGGCAACGTCGACTGACGCCGCCCACCACCTTCTCGAGAAACGAAAAGCCATGTCTAGACCTTTCGGCCGCAGCGCGGCCTTCGTCAGTCGCGCAGTGTCGCTTGCTCTTGTCGTTTCGCTTCTCCCGGCGATGGACTTGCCGGCGCTGGGCGCGAAGTTTTCTGCGCCGAGGGTTGAAGCCGAGCACTCGGTGGGCGAGCAGAAGGCGAAAATCAGGAAGGCGAAGCTCGACGATGCAACTGCGGGTGCGTCGTCGGGGCCTGTACGTCCGAGCTGGCCGCGTGCGGCCTCAGGGCGTGTGACACTGCGCCCGGGTGTCTCGTCCGACAAGATCGCCCAGGCTGTGAAAGTCATCGGCAAGGGTCGCGCCAAGGGCATGGTGGACGTCAAGGTGCTCGATCACTCGGCGGCTACCGACGCGGCTATCGACGGCTTCATGTTCACGCTCACCTCCCCCGCGACTCCCGACGGCTCTGTCACGGGATGGTCGGGCAACGCTGAGGTCGTCGTGGACGTGAAGGCTTTTGCCGAGGCGCACGGCGGTCACTGGGCCGATCGACTGCGCATCGTCCAGCTGCCGGACTGTGCATTGACGACACCGAAGAAGCCCACGTGCTCCGAAGGAGCGCCGCTCGGTTCGGTCGTGAACCTCGAGCGAGGAACGGTGACGGCCTCACTCGACTCCAAGAAGATCGCCGCTCGCGACGACCGAAGTGAGCTCGTCGGCTCGTCACGAAAGTCCGCACCCTCGTCGGCCGCTTCCCCGCGGTCGAAGTCAGCAGCAAGCGCGAGTGGCACGACCGTCTACGCCGTCAGCGCTGGCGCCTCGGGCTCGACAGGGAACTATGCCGCCAGCCCCCTCGCGCCGTCGTCCTCGTGGGACGTCGGCGAGCAGACGGGCGCGTTCAGCTGGGCCTACCCACTGCGCGTCCCGCCGTCGGTTGCCGGTCCGAAGCCCGAACTCGGCGTCAACTACTCATCGGGTTCGGTCGATGGACGTACGGCAGGCAGCAACAACCAGACGTCCTGGCTCGGTGAGGGTCAAGACCTGACGACTGGCTTCATCGAGCGACGCTACGTGGCGTGTAGCGATGACCGGACGAACGGCACCAACAGCGCCCGCAAGACGGGTGACCTGTGTTGGCGGTCGGACAACGCATCCATGTCCTTCGGTGGACACTCCGGTGAGGTCGTTCATGACACGGCCAAGGGGATCTGGCGTCTGAAGACCGACGACGGCTCACGTCTCGAACGCCTCACGGGAGCCACGAACGGTGACAACGACGGTGAGTACTGGAAGCTGACCACCCCCGACGGAACGCAGTACTTCTTCGGCCGCGGAAAGCGCTACGCCGACGACACTGCCGCGCCGAGCTCGACGTTGACGGTGCCGGTGTTCGGTAACCAGAGCGGCGAACCGTGCTACAACAGCACCTTCGCGAACGCATCGTGCAAACAGGCGTGGCGCTGGAACCTCGACTACGTCGTCGACCCGCGTGGCAACACGATGACGTACTACTACACCAAGGAGAGCAACAACTACGGCCGCAACTTGAACACTGCCGTCTCGTCCTACGACCGCGCAGGATATCTGAGTCGCATCGACTACGGACAGCGTGCCGGGAGCGAGGCCACCACCAAGGCTCCAGCCCAGGTGACGTTCCAGGTCGCAGAACGATGCATCCCGACGTCCAGCTTCGACTGCGCAGCGAGCAAGCTCACGAGTGCAAATGCAACCTATTGGCCGGATACACCGTCCGACCTCTTGTGCTCGAGCACAACGAGCTGCCCGGACAACCAAAGCCCGGCGTTCTTCACTCGCAAGCGACTTGTCGGCGTGACGACGCAGGTGCTCGAAGCCGATGCCTACACCGCGGTCGACGGCTGGGCGTTCGAGCAGACGTTCCCCGAATCCGACACGAACAACCGCGACCTCTGGCTCAAATCGATCCAGCACACGGGCAAGGTGGGCGGTTCGATCTCGATGCCGAAGGTCGAGTTCAACGGAATCGACATGCCGAACCGCGTCGACGCGCTCGGTGACGGCGCGCCAGCGATGGTGAAGTATCGCGTCAGCTCGATCAAGTCGGAGTCCGGTGGAACGCTCGCGGTCAACTACTCAGGAAAAGACTGCTCGCCGAGCAGCCTGCCTGCGTCCAAGGACAACAACACCCGCATGTGTTATCCGGTCTACTACACGAAGGACGGCGCAGACTCACCGACGATCAATTGGTTCCACAAGTATCGAGTGACCGGCATCGTCGAGAGCGACAACATCGGGAACTCCGACGCGGTCGAGACGAGCTACCAGTACCTGGACGCGCCGGCCTGGCACTACGACGACGACGAGATCACGCCGCCGAAGGAAAAGACGTGGAGTGACTTCCGAGGCTTTGGTCGAGTGGCTGTGATCCGCGGCAAGTCAGGCGCGACGCGCACCTACCAGGAGACGTTGTTCCTCCGCGGCATGGACGGAGACAAGCTCGCCAATGGCGGGACGCGAAGCGTCGAGGTAGCCGACTCCAGCGGCGGGACGATTGTCGATCGAGACCCCTTCAACGGCTACGCCCGAGAAGTGATCACGCGCAACGGCGTCGACGGCGCTCTGATCAGCAAGACCCTCAACACGCCTTGGCTCAGCCCGGTGACGGCCACCGAGGGACCCGACGAAGCGCGGATCCACAACACGGCCGTCGCGACCACCACGGAGCCCAAGGCGGGCGGCGGGAATCGCGTCACCGAGGTGCGTACGAGCTTCGACGGCTACGGGATGCCAGAGCAGGAGTGGGACCGGGCCGATCTGTCCACCACCGCCGACGACGAGTGCACCACGACCAGCTACATCAGGAACACAGGTTCGTGGATCCTGGATTCCGTCAAGGACGAACAAACCGTTTCGGTGCCGTGTGGCGCGTCCGCGACGTTGCCGACCGATCTCGTCAGCGGAGCTCGGATGTACTACGACGGCGCGACATCGACGACGACGGCACCGACGAAGGGCACGCTGACGAAGGTCGATCGGGCCGTCGAATCCGCTGACGGCACGGGGATCAGCTATGTCGCGTCCCAGCAGAACGCGTACGACGGCTACGGTCGAGTCACGAAGGTCACCGACGCTGAAGGGCACAGCTCGACCACGGCCTACAGCCCCACGACAGGCCTACCGACCAGTGTCACTGTCACCAACCAGCTGAACCAGGCCAGCACGTCGACGCTGAATCGGTACTGGGGAACAGCCACAGCCGAGGTCGACCCGGCCGGCGGACGCACAGACCTGACGTACGACGCGTTGGGTCGACTGAGCGAGGCGTGGTTCCCTGGCCGGAGCAAGGCCGATGGCAGGAGTGCCAACGCGAAGTTCAGCTACAGCATCTCCCAGACGGAGCCCTCGTACGCAAGAACACAGCGGCTGATGGCAACGGGAAGCTATCTGTCCAGCTACCAGATCTACGACGGCCTGCTCCGGCCTCGTCAGACGCAGGTCCCCGCCGCGGGAGCCGACGGTGGACGTGTCATCACCGAGACCAAGTACGACTCCCGTGGCTTGGCGACCATATCGATCGATCCGTACTTCAACAGCAGTGCGGTATCCGGAACCTTGTTCACGCCGCTCGAGACAGAGCTTCCGGGCCTCACGAAGTCGACTTTCGACGGTGCCGGTCGAGAGACCAGGTCTGACTTCGTGGTCGAGGACGTCACGAGATGGTCCGTGCTGACGAGCTACGACGGAGCTGGACAGGTCAGCGTGACGCCAGTCGAGGGTGCCATCCCGACCACGCAGATCAGTGACGCCAAGGGCCGGGTTGTCGAGTTGCGCCGCTACAAGGGCGCGACACCGACGGGTGCGTTCGAGTCGATGAAGTACGGCTACGACAGCCGCGGCAACATGAGCTCCGCAACCGACCCGGCCAACCGTACCTGGAGCTATCAGTACGACCTGGCGGGGAACAAGGTGAAGAGCATCGACCCAGATGCCGGGACGAGCCAGACGACCTACGACAAGCTCGGCCACCCCGTGACCGAGACCGACGCCAACGGCAAGGTGACCTTCTCGGCCTACGACGTGCTCGGCCGCCAGACAGAACTGCGTGACACCAACGCGAGTGGCGCGCTGCGAGCCAAGTGGGTCTACGACACGGTCCAGAAGGGCCAGCTGACGTCCGCCACCCGTTACGACAACGGCAACGCCTACGTCCAGGAGATCACGGGTTACGACGTGGCAGGCCGGCCCACCGGGACCAAGACGACGATCCCGGCGTCGGAAGGTGCCTTGGCCGGGTCGTACTCGACCGCCGCGACGTTCAACATCGATGGAAGTCCGAAGACTCTGGCACTTCCGGACGTGCCGGGGCTGCCGACCGAGACGCTCCGATACGGGTACGACGCTTTCGGCAACGAGAAGACCCTCGCGGGGCAGGGCTCGTACGTCAACGGGACCGACTACACGCCGTACGGCGAGGTGTCGCGGATGTCGAGCGCGATCGTCCTCAACAGCACGGTCTGGCGCACGACTGAGTACGAGACCGGCACGCGACGGGTAACTCGCCAGACAGTGCGACGTCAGTCGCAGACGACCGACGATGTCGATGCCAACTACTCCTACGACGACGCCGGAAATGTCACATCGATAGCCGATGTAGCGGGCGGCGGCGCGGCCGATCGTCAGTGCTTCGACTACGACTGGCAGCGTCGGTTGACCGAGGCATGGACGACGACGGGCTCCTCGTGCACGACTCCCTCCGCAAGCTTGATGGGCGCTGACCCCTCGGCCTACTGGAGTAGCTACGCCTACGACGCTGACGGCAACCGCAAGACCGATGTCCAGCATGCTGCATCGGGCACCGACACCACCCGTACCTACGCGTACGCGACGAACAAGCCGCACGCCCTGGAGTCGGTGACAAGCACTGCGGGAGCGGATCAGTCGCAGACCTTCACCTACGACGATTCAGGCAACCTTCTGACTCGCAAGGACGGTTCGGCGGCGGCAGAGAAGTTCGAGTGGGACGTCGAGGGCAAGCTGAAGTCGTTCACCAGCATCGGTGGAGCGAAGTCGACGTACGTGTATGACGCGGACGGCGAACGGCTGATCAAGCGTGAGCCGGACGCGACCACCCTGTACGTGGATGGTGCGGAGGTGCGGCTGCCGAAGGGTTCGACGACCGCCACCTCGACTCGGTACTACGAGCATGCCGGCCAAGTCGTGGCGATGCGGGTCACGGGCAAGGTCATGTTCCTGGCGTCGGATCTGCAGGGCACGACCACGGTCCAGATCGACGGCACGGATCTGTCGCTCGTCAAACGTCGCCAGACGCCGTTCGGCGCGGGGCGTGGTTCGGACGCCGGGTATCTGGGTGAGCGCGGGTTCGTTGGGTCGGTGAGTGACTCGGCGACGAAGCTGCAACACATGGGTGCTCGTGAGTACGACCCACAGAACGGTCGATTCATCAGCGTCGACCCGATCATGGATCTCACGGACCCGGCGCAGTTGAACGGGTACGCGTACAGCAACCACTCGCCGGTGACGTTCTCTGACCCGTCGGGTGAGTTCCTGGAGGGTTTGGCTTCTTTCGGCAAAGAGCTCGGCGACCTCGCGTCGGGCGGAGGCTCGAAGTCTGGCGGTTCAGGCAAGGCCGGAAGGGGGGGGACAGCAGTCTGGCGCGACCGCTACGTCGTATGCGAACCAGGTCCAGACCGCCACGCAGCAGTATCAAAAGGCCAAGGCGAAGGTCATCAAGATCGTCAAGAAGTTCGGCAAGATCGTGATGGAAGAGCTCGGCATCAAGGCGGGACTTGACTGCCTCACGAAGGGCGACCTCGGGGCGTGCGGTGAAGCTGCGGTCAATGCCTTGATGTCGGCCGCTACCGGCATGGCGGGCAAGCTGATCGCGAAGTATGGCGCGCCGTGGAAATGGAAGAAGGGCTATGCCCTCGGCAAGACCTTGGTCAAGCTCGGCGACGAGGGCGTTGACGCGATCGGTGACATGATCGCCGCCAACAAGAAGCTCAAGCACCTGGTGGACCTCGGTGAAACCGGGGCGAAGATGTGCTCGTTCTCCGGTACGACGACCGTGTTGATGGGTGACGGCTCCAAGAAACCTATCAAGAAGGTCAAGGTCGGCGACAAGGTCATCGCGAGCGATCCGGAGACCGGTGAACAAGCGGCCAAGACCGTTGAGGCGGTGTGGAAACATCAGGACACGCTGACGGATCTTGTAGTGGGTGGCCGAGTGTTGACCACGACCGAGGACCATCCATTCTGGTCGGTCACCGATCGCAAGTTCGAACGCGCCGATGAACTAGCCCGAGGCGAGAAGGTACTGACCGCT
Source organism: Aeromicrobium sp. EU05-FHT14F07 (assembly GCF_058790455.1). Taxonomy (NCBI): domain Bacteria; kingdom Bacillati; phylum Actinomycetota; class Actinomycetes; order Propionibacteriales; family Nocardioidaceae; genus Aeromicrobium; species Aeromicrobium sp. EU05-FHT14F07. The sequence goes on along the minus strand of NZ_JBYTCR010000017.1, from coordinate 1,461 downwards.
GAAGGCCAAACACTCACCGTAAGCGGTTTGGCGGCGTCCACAGCTCGTGTGGGCACGGCCTACAACCTGGCGGTCGCCGACATCCACACCTACCACGTGGGTGCGGATGCCATCGTGGTCCACAACGCCTGTAGCCGGCTCACGTCGGCCCAGTCCCGGCAGGCTCTTAAGCGGCTGGGCGTAGACACGCGACGCAAGGTCGGCACCAACAGGAAGGGCGAGCCGATCTACAAGTTGCCTGACGGGCGCGTGATCTCCCGTGACCTTGATGGGCATTCCCGGGTAGGAGTGTGGAAGGTGGCAAGGCGGGCCAAGGATCTGGACTCGAAAACTACTCGCGAGGGGACGTTTGGCCTTGACTCCAATGGCGAACTCGTCCAAGTTGGGCTGTGATGATACCTCTGAGTCCGCTGTCGCATTCCTGGCGTGTGTGTAGGTACGAAGAATGGCTGCGAGGGTATCCAGGTTGGGAGTCCTGGACGGACATTTCCGATGTCGGTGGAAGGTTCAACGGCGTCGTCCTGTCTGATCAGGAATATCGCCGGGTCGAGGACACCTATATCGCCGCGGCGGTTCGTTTCGCCGTTGCGACCTCGGCCTCGTTGTTTCGAATCCTTTATCTGGGGAACCAGAGTGCAAATTTTGCGCTGACGCCTGGTCAGATTGTCGTCCGGTCGGACGTGGGACCTATCGTGCGGGGCAATCTCCGAGGTGAACTCGACTGCGTTCTCGAAGCTGTCAACGGCCGGCTGCAGATCGAATTCGGATATGACCTGTACATGTACGTCGCGGCCGACGATCCTTGCGAGACAGCAGTTGCCGGTGCCGAAGAGGACGGCTTGTGGCTCACACCGGACTTTCCTCTCCGGCAGTGGGACGACGATGACACATGACCTGCATGCTTGCGGCGACGCTTTCACGATCCGGACGCAGCAGGTAAGCGGGAGACGTCGAGCGACTACCTCGCGGGGGCCTCGCGTCGACGCCCGACGTTGACCCGCCAGTCACGTCGGCGTGTGCGCCCAGGGCTGGCGTCGCGGGCGCTCACGGCCGTCAAAAGCGGAACACCGGCTTGGCGGACGCCCCGCGACCGTCCCGACGGGCCCATGCCCTGAGAGACGAAAAGCTTCGAATCTCGTGATGAGGTTCAAGGTTCTCGCATCGAAATGATGGTCAGGCTGAAAGTGTGCTGGCTCAGAACAGTCGAAACCGATGTCCCAAAAAATAGGAAACTTCAGCGGTCGCGCTGCTCGGGGTGTCCAAAGCGAAGCCGGTCATCACTGCCGTCGTCATCGAGGGACGCTCGCAGCCGGACGTCGCCCATGCTTACGGAGTATCCAAGGGTGGGTCTTCGGGTTCCCCTCACCCGCTATTGCGAGAAAGCGGCCCTTCGTACCTGCGGTGGGGGCAGTGAGCGACTTGGCATGACGCGGTCGGGGTGAATGGGGTCGAGGCCCTCCA